>DRKK01000031.1 GCA_011051815.1 Sphingomonadales bacterium
AAATGGCGAGCCAAGTATGGCGGGATGGATGCTTCCCTTATGGCCCGCATGAAGGAACTGGAGGCCGAGAATGCCCGTCTGAAGAAGATGTATGCTGATGTTCAGCTCCAAAATGATGTCATCAAAGAAGCTATGCAAAAAAAGTGGTAAAGCCATCCCAGCGTCGGGCGATGGCAAAGGTTGCTGTAGGCGCGGGGCGGCTGAGTATCCGAGCAGCGTGTCATGTCTTCCTGATCAGTGAGACATGCTATCGCTATCAGCCCAAACTGAGTGATGAAAATACATTGATTGCGGATTGGCTTTTAGGGTTGACCAGTCGTCAGCGTAACTGGGGTTTTCAACTGTGTTTCTTGTATCTTCGCAATGTGAAAGGCTTCAAATGGAATCACAAGCGTGTCTACAGAATTTACCGTGAGTTGGAGCTTAATCTGCGGATAAAGCCTAAGAAGCGCCTGTACAGGGATAAGCCAGAGCCCTTGTCTGTGCCACAAAATATCAATGAGGTCTGGTCCATGGATTTTATGCATGACCAGCTATCGGATGGCCGCAGTATCAGGCTGTTTAACGTCATTGATGACTATAACCGGCAAGGACTAGGCATTGATGTCGATTTTTCCTTGCCTGCAAGCCGTGTTGTGCGTGCTCTTGACCGGATCATTGAATGGCGAGGCAAACCATCCGCCATACGCTGTGACAACGGCCCTGAATATATCAGCCATTTGCTTGGCAGATGGGCGGAGGACCGGGGTATCGGTTTACAGTTCATTCAGCCAGGTAACCAGCAATAAAACGCCTATGTGGAGCGCTATAACCGAACCGTCAGATATGACTGGTTGAACCAATATATCTTCAAAACAATTGAGGAGGTGCAGGAAGCCGCAACAGAATGGTTGTGGACATATAACAATGAACGGCCCAATATGGCCATCGGCGGAATAACGCCAATGCAGAAATTGGCTATGCATTCCATAGCCGCTTAAACAGTCCTACTTTCGAGGCCCTCTAAAAATGGGGGTATTACCACCCTAGCGGGTTTTATGTATGGCTTAAAAGAACCTTTCAGCAACAAGATTAAGGATGACCGGTGGCTAATTGGTCTGTTAACAGGCGTGGTTAGAAAGTGGCTGTGTGTACGGCTATCGCAAGCTACATGATGACCTGCGCTCCCTTGGTGAGATATGTGGCCTTAATAAGATAGCCCGTCTGACAAGCCTTGCCGGTATTAAAGCTCAGATTGGCTATAAACGCAAAGCGGGCTTCTATGGTGGCAAACTTGCCGTTGTTGCCCCTAATCATTTGAACCGTGTCTTTGATGTGGCGGAGCCGGATCAAACATGGGTGACGGATATTACTTACATCAAGACCCATGAAGGCTGGCTGTATCTCGCGGTCATTATCGACCTCTATTCTCGCCGGATCATTGGTTGGTCCATGCAGTCGCGTATGCAGATGGACCTTGTCCTAAGTGCGTTGTTGATGGCGGGATGGCGACGGAAGCCAAGTTCAAAGGTAATCATTCACTCTGACCAGGGCAGCCAGTTTACCAGCTATGAGTGGCAGAAGTTCCTTAAGGCCAACAATCTGGAAGCCAGTATGAGCCGGAGGGGTAACTGTTATGATAATGCTGTTGCTGAGAGCTTTTTCCAGTTTCTCAAACAGGAACGGATCAGGCGGAGAACCTATGCCACCCGCAAGCTGGCTCGGCAGGATGTGTTTGATTACATCGAGTTTTTCTATAATTCAAAAAGAAAGCATGGGGTAATACCATGGTAAGTGTGGGATGTTGTCTCCCATCGAATTTGAACGGCAACAAAAATGGAAGCTCAAAGGTGTCTAAGAAATCGGGGGCTATTCAAATATACTGATAATCTGTCTGTCTGAATAGCGTGATTTTTTCATGTAAAATATTCTACGCTATAATTACGAGAAAATTCTACTTCTGAGTACAATGGATATAACGGGGGTATTACTTGCGGGTGATGAATTTCACGGACACGCGCTATGCGGAACGGGCGGATTATACCATCTTTACCGGTGAGTGGTATTTTCCCGGAAAACCACGGTCACTATATTGGGGCGAGAAGACTAAATTTTCGGGCCCCGTGGAAAAGGCGGTTAAGGCAGAATACGTACATCGGTTCCCACACTGCGGCCTGCTTCATCGACGATGGTCAGATGGTGAAAGCCGACCCCGTCAGGTTGCCACCAGACATGACCTTGAGGGGTGAATTTGGCCACTGGCTCGCCGTTTACCAACAACGATAGATTGCCCGTGCCGCCGGTGGCCTCTACATAGACCGGACGGTGGGCTTTGGGCAGCTTGATCTGGCTGTCGGGGACCGGGAATTGGATGACGGGCGGCGGACTTATGGCGGCATAGCGTTTCAGGGGCGGCTGGTCGAAATGCCGTTGCAGGGGGCTGAGGCGTGACAGCTGCCAATTAACCTTGTCACTTTCCGCTACCCGGATTTCGCGGGGCCTGATTTCACGGGGGCTGTTCTTAGGCATCATGGCGAACAGGTCAAACAGGATCGGAGCCGCCGTTTTGGCCCCGTAATGGCCCGGGTTGGGCGTGCCATCCGCCTTGCCGATCCAGACCCCGATCACCCAGCGGTCATCAAAGCCAATGGCCAGCGCATCCCGAAAGCCCCAGCTGGTCCCGGTTTTAAAGGCAATCCGGCGACCCTTTTGCCGCAGGGATGCGGGCATCAGGTCGGCGGGCGGGGCAACGCCTTTTAATATGCGCTGCAGGTAACTGCGGGCGGTGGGGCTGATGAGGGGGGCACCGGCTGTGAGCTTGTCAGCCATTCGCAGGCGTTCAGGCCGCACATGGCCATCCCCGGCCAATGCGCCGTACAGCCGCACCAGATCCTCCAGCGAAATACCTGCCCCGCCGAGGGCCAGCGCCAGCCCCGCCCCTTGGTCACCCGGAATATCCAGCGGCACATGGGCGAGGGCCAGTTTGGCCGCGAAACGTTGGGCACCCACCCGGGACAGCACCTTCACGGCGGGAATATTAAGCGAATGTTGCAGGGCGTATAGGATGGAAATCTCACCATGAAAGCGATCCCGGAAATTGGTCGGGGCATAATCGCCGAACCGCACCTTCTCATCCCGGATCAGGGTCAGGGGATGCAGGAAGCCATCATCAAAGCCCATGCCATAGATAAAGGGCTTCAGGGTGGATCCGGGGGAACGTATGGCCCGGACCATATCCACGGCCCCGGCGCGGGCCTCATTGAAATAATCAGGGGAGCCCACATAGGCGATGATCTCGCCGGTGCGGCTGTCCATGATAACGGCGGCGGCGGTCATGCCGGGGGCAAGGCGGTTCACCGCCCGGTTTATAATGTCTGTGGCCCCGCCCTGATAGCGGGCCATAAGGGTTGTTTTTACCGTGTCAAAATCATCCTTCCGGTCTTTCAGACGAAAGGCCAGATGATAGGCGGTGACCGGATGCTTTTTGTTCCGCGACAGGCGCAGGCGGTCGCCCTCATTGGCGGCAAGGTCGGCTTTGCTGATGCCGAGCGCACCCTGCACTCTGGCCAGCACCTTGTCCCGGGCCATGGCGGCGGCAGCGGGATGGCGGTCCGGGCGAAAGCGGGACGGGCTTTGGGGCAGGACGGTCAGCAGCGCGGCCTCGCCCCAGGTCATATCCTTTGGCTCCCGGCCAAAATAATGCCAGCTTGCCGCCCGCACCCCCTCATAGGCCCCGCCGTAGGGGGCGAGGGTCAGGTAAATATTCAGAATATCTTGTTTGGAAAACCGGTCTTCCAATTGGGCCGCCCGGGCCATTTCGATCAGCTTGCTCTGCCATGTGCGCGGACGTGGCTCCAGCAGGCGGGCCACCTGCATGGTCAGAGTGGAGCCACCGGATATAACCCGGCCATTCTTTATCGCCTGTGCGGTGGCCCGGAACAGGGCCAGATAATCAATGCCACCATGGTTATAAAACCGCTTGTCCTCAAAGGCGACTAAAGTGCGGATATAACGCGGGTCCACATGGGATATATCGGCCTTCAGACGGAAAATACCGTCCTTGGCCGCGAACATATGCATATAGCTGCCCGCCCGGTCAAGGATCAGGCTGCCGCGCCTGTCCAGACGGCTCAGGTCAAGGGGATGGCTTGCCGCGTACCAGCCATACCAGCCCTGTAAGGCCCCAAAGGCCAGAAGGATGCAGAGAGCCGCCCCAAGGCTGATATGAAGGATAAGGCGTTTCACTGGGTGCCTTTGTGAATTGTGACGGTTCCGGCCTTGCCCACGGCGCGATATTCTGGCTGATACATATCCTCTATCATCACTGGCGGTTGAACATAGGTTCCCGGCGTTATTGCCCGCACCATATAGGCATAGGCAAAGGATCTTTTATAGCGGTTATCCAGCACGGCAAAATAACGGTCATCCAGTTCCGAGCTGTAACGCGACGCGGACAGACGCGGCAGGAATTTATACTGGCTGAGCTGACTGTCACCGCCAACGGTCATATTTTCAATCTCAAGCCCGGCGGGCAGCATATCCAGTATCAGGCTGGCCTCTGTGCCATTACGGTTGGTCGCGCCGGTGATCAGGACGATAAAGCGGTCATTCTGGCGGATATTATCCATGTCCACTGGCCGACCCTTCAGATCCAGATAACGGCGATTGATTCTGGCGCCATTTTCCACAGGCGCGGGGGCTTCGGCGGGCAGACCGCGCACGGTTTCCACAAAGCGAATGGGGTTGCTGCCCTTATTGGTGACGGTCAGGTTGCCCGTGACGTTACGCCGCCATGTGGCTTTCAGGTCGGTTAGAGCTTTGCCGTCCACGGTGAGAGACAGGGCCTCATCCCCGGACAGGACGCTGGCGGCCCGGACCAGCCATGCCTGTTGCTGGGTATTGAACCAAGTCTGTTGCGCGGTCAGTTTTTCGAGCGCGCTCCCCGCTTCAAACAATAGATCATCGCCCAGCCCGGATTCCGCCAACAGGGTAATGGTCGCGGCCCGATCCCGCAGGATGCTGCCATAGCCATAAAACCCATTGTGGCGTTCATATTTCCATTCGGTGGTCAGGGCTTGCGTGAAACGCTCCTTGGCCAGATCATTTTCCCCTACCAGCGCCAATGCCGCGCCCAAATAGGCTTCGGCGAGGGGGCTATGGGTGGCTTTGAGGGTGGTGACCGCATAATGACGGATATCCCCGCGTGCGGCATCTCCGGCCCGGGCCCTGAGGTAAAGACCATAGGTCATCAGGGCATGGGGCGTGCGCCCGGCCTGCTTGCGGCTGATCCAGTCAAAGGCTTGTTCCAGTGCTGTCTCCGATACCTCATATCCGGCTTCTTGGGCTTGCATCAGAAAGTCGATGGCATACAGGCTGGCCCAGTCATTGCCCTTGTCATAGGCGCGCCACAGGCCAAAGTCGCCGCCCCGATTCTGGCGCATCAACAGCCGTTCAATGGCCTGATCTATATCGGCGGCATAAGACTGCCGGTCCTTGTCCGACAATCCCGCCTTGACCAGCCGGTCCGCATAGAGCATGGGCATGGCGCGGGATACGGTCTGTTCCGTACACATATAGCGATATAGGATCAAATCCCCCAGCATCTTGTCCAGTTTCAGGTCTGGCGCGTTGGACAGCATGACTGCCGCGCGGGCGGACCCCTCTATAAAGGATTCTTGTAAATCGGGGTTTCCGCCCTCATTCAGGGTCACACTGTCTCCCGGTGGTAGCATCCGGCCCGTGGTCTTGCTTTCATAGCCATAGGGCGGGCGCACGGCCATGGACCATGTGCGCGTGATGGGGGCTTTGGCCCCGCTAACATTCAGGGTAAAGCGGGCGGTACCCACACCATCGGCCGTAAGCGTTACAGGAATCTCCCGCCGTTCTTTATTGGCGAGGGTGATGTTTGTGGTTTCTGACAGACGCGCTGTGACTGGGCCGTCTACATTGAGGGTCACGGTTAATTCTTGCGACTTGCCGGATAAATTCTGGATGGAAATCAAGGGCTGTGCCTGATCCCCCGGTGCCATGAAGCGCGGCAGGATCAGATCGGCGGCGATTTCGTCCCGGACAATAAGCGGCGCGGCATCCTGCCCCATGCGATCGGTGCTATAGGCTACGGCCATCAGGCGCAACTGGCCAACAAAATCGGGCATATCCAGCGTGATTTCGGCATTGCCATTGGCCCCGACCGTCACATCACGGGCCACCAGCGCCACCGCCCGGCGGCTGCGGGTGGTCAGCCCCTTGCGGTTATCGTCAGGTTCCATGGCAGCTCTCATTTTTAAGCCGCTTGTCATCACCACTTCTTCAATATCACCACCGGTGCTGAGCGTCCCCCGGCGGCCTTTTTCGCCCAGAAGCAGGCGGCCATAGAGGTCATGGACCCCCACATTCAGGGCGCGTTTACCCAAAAAATGACGGCTGAGCGACGGGGAGCGGAAGGCCATCAGGCGCAGGACCCCCTCATCCACGGCCAGCAGGGTCACCCGGGCGGTCTCGCCCACTTTCAGCCCTTCTATTTTCAGGGGAATGGTGGCGGTTTTGCGCGGCAGAGTGGTTTCCGGCGGCATCAGCTTCACATTCAGGCGGCGCATATCATGGTCAATATCAAACCAGGCAAAGCCCGTGGCCCGTACCGGAAGATGGGCGTCTTCCGCCCGGTTTTTGCCCGTGGGCCGAAAGGCGGTGGCCATGAGATAGGCCCCGGTGCCCCAGTCTTTGTTTACTTTCAAGGTAAAATCCGCCACGCCATCTTTCAGGTCAATGGCGCGAATGTCATGGACCCGGTCGGTGACCACCATCAGGGTGACCTTGCCGTCAAAGGGGGCCGTGATCTGACCGCGCAGCTTGTCGCCACTGCTCAGGCGGGTGGTGGATAGCTTCAGGCCCAGCTGATCCGGTTCATTGGCGGTGCGGTTCTGTGACCACCAGCCTACATGAAAACGGATGCTGGCCTGTGACGTGCCGTCCATGTCCTGTACCTCAAGGCGATAGGCCCCGTTGGGCAATTTATGGGCGATGTCAAGCAGACCCTGCTCATCAGTCTCGCCGTCGGTTTCGGCAATCAAGGTATCATAGATAACGGTTTTGGACCGCCAATAGCCGCGCCGCTGGTACCATTGATAGTCATAATCTTCCCTGATCCAGCGGGCTTTGAGCTTGCGGTCCGCGATGGGGGTGCCATCGGCCTTGATCGCCAATAGCTTGGCCTCGGCCATGCCGTTCTCGCCGCTGGTGACAATATCACCCATGCGCAGGCCGACGCTCACTTTTTCATGGCGGTAAGGCAGGCGCAGGAAGGCATTTGCCGGACGTCCACCCACATCAAAAACCGTGGCGGTGGCCATGATTTCCAGCGGTTTTGTGGTTTTGATGTCCTCATCCACCACAAGGGACAGGCTTTGCTTGCCCTCTGCCGATAATTTGCCCTTCTCATCCATCAGGGAGCGGATGGTGAAATTGTCATTCATCAGGCCAAAATGATAATCCTTGTATTCGGGGAAAGGCTGTGATGCCGGGCGCAGGGTGGCGCGTATCTGACTGCCGAGCGCAGATGCCGGGGCGCCGTACAGGAAATCGGCGGCCAGCGACAGGTCAAGGGGCTTCTTGCCTTGGGCGATTTTGCTGGCTGTGGTCAGCTCCGCTTTGAGGCGCAGGGGAACAAAATCCTGAACCTCGAAACTGGCCGAGGCCAGGGGTGTTTTCTCGCCGGCGTAGGATAGCTCATAATACCAGCGTCCGGTGCGCGCATCGCCGTTCAGGGTGAAATCATAGGCATAAGCCCCCAGATCATCACCGTCCAGCATGACCTTGCGGTCCATAGTGCCGTCCGGGCGGCTCAATTTCAATTCCAGGCGCCGGTTCGAAATGGCGCGGGCCTTCTGATCGCGCAGAAATCCGCTGATATAGACCTTTTCCCCGGCCCGGTAAACGGATCGTTCGGTGAAAAGATACAGATCGCCTTCCGGGGCCACCATACGGCCCGAAATATCAAAGGCAGACAGGTCAAGGCTGTCGCCGCCCACCCGTAACAGGGTGAAATCTCCGTTGCCCGCATCGGCGATCAGGTGGCTGGGTTGATTACCGCCCTTGCCGCGTAACAGCCCCGCCGGAAAATGGGCAATGCCCTTGCGGTTGCTCTTGGCCGTACCCAATATTTCATTATTGATGGCCACCAGTTTCAGGGAGACTCCGGATTTTGCCTTGGCCGTCTGCATGCTGCGGCTGAGGACGGTCAGGCCGTCATTGCCCCGCACGGTGGTCAGGCCGGTATCGCTGAATAATATCCATTGCAGGGGGAAATTCCGCCCCCATCTATATTGACCCTTTTCCAGTTTCCAGTCGGCTTTCAGAATATATAGGCCGGGTTTCATATCATCCAGCATCTGACGTATGGGGATCAGGGTTGTCATTTCCTCATTGCGTTTTTTGTCTAATGTGACCGTACCGTTCCAGACCGCTTCGCCCAGACGGTTTTCCAACTCCTCGGTTTGATATTGGCGCATGCTGTCGCTGAAAAGCCCCTCCTGCATGGCCTGTTGAATTCCCCGTTCGCCGATGCGGTAAAGGCTAAGTTTTGCCTTGTCCAGATTGACACTATAGACGGCGATCATTTCATTGCCGGTGATCGGGGCCAGCCATTTGTCGCTGTTAAAGCGGATGCTGGCCTTGCGGTCGCCGACCTTGATCAGTCGCTTGGCATCCCGGGCCAGAACGGCCCCATCCTCGGCCATTAGCCCCCGGCGCAGGGTCAGAGTGAAGTTATCGCCGAAATTCAGTCCGGAAATACACAGATTTTCTCCTTTGAGGGAGACCGCCAGCTTCCGCCCCCCCTCTGCCCGGATATAGTCGTCCAACGGCAGAGGTTGCTTTTCCGCCAGCCGGTGACCAAAGGATATACAGGCGCCGATGGGCTGGCTGTTCAGGTCATATTCTGCCTTGCCTGCCCGCAGGCTGGCTTTGCTGAGCCATAGATCATATTCCCGGCTTAATTTATCGCGCGCAGGCTTGGACAGGCGTCCTTTAAGGGATAAATTAGCCAGATTGAGGGCTGTTCTCAGTTCGCCGCCTTGATAAAAAGACCGGGCCATAAAATGCAGACCAGAAGCCTTTGCATGGCGTAATTTCTGTTGCATAAGGCCCCAGGCAACGATTTTCGGTCTTTCGCCGTAATGGTTTTTGGCGAAATAATCCCGCCAGACGGAAATGCTGGTCTTGTAATGCCGGAAAAAACGGATGGCATCGGCGGTGGCCGAAATTCGCCGTTTCATGGCCGCCGGGTCTGCATCCATGGCATCTTTTAGGGTGCCTTTCTGGGCCTTCAGGCGGGTTTCCAAGTCGGTAATTTCCTGGTTCAGCTTTTCCAGCCGGGTCAGATAGCCCTGCCATTGTTGTGAGAAATCCGGCACCTTGAACTGGGGATCAATGATCAGGCTTTCTGTCTCATAATAGTCTCCCTTTGCCGTGGTCTCGGCCATGGCCGTGTGTGCATTAACCAGTATCAGGCAACATAGGAGCAGGCTGCGAAAAAACATCATTTGAAGGATCCCTCAATTCAAGTGTCATGGCTGTTTCCAAAGGGAGTTCTTTTTTCGGCATTATACTTTGGATCAGGTCATATTGGATAAGATGACTATAGTTATCCAATGACTTGATGGCAACATTATGGTAGAAATCAGGTCATTTCATGCCGAATGTTTCCATGAGTTGTTTTTTTATGGAGAGATCTTGAAAAACCGCCATATTATCACTATGATAACGCTAACATTTAAAGAATTTTCTACTGCTGCAGACAAAAGGGTAAGATTTATGTCAGAGAAAAGCGCATCACTCTTGGGTGAGCTGTCATCGGAGCTGGAAAAATGCCGTCGGTTGTCTGTGGAAACGCCGCTGGTCAATCCGTATCAGCAATTGTCTTACCGTATGCTGAAACAGATGAAGGCGGGGGATTTGCCGTCTGCGGAACTTGATGAGTTGCTGGCTGACCTTGGGGCGGAAAGTTTTTTGAGCCGGGCGCGGCGGGCGCGGGCCTATGTACAGGAAACGGACAGGCAAAAGAACCGGGCGCAGTTGACCGCCTGTTTTGAAAGATTGGTTAAGGGCAAGACCTTTGCAGAATTTCAGGCGATCGCAGGT
>DRKK01000032.1 GCA_011051815.1 Sphingomonadales bacterium
ATTAAAACAGTGGGCTTTGTAAAGTATGACGAAGATCAGTTGCGCCATATTCACCCTCGTGTGGCCGGTTGGGTAGAGAAGCTTTACGTCAAAGCCGCCGGTGATCCCGTGAAAAAAGGACAGCCCCTGTATGACATATATTCCCCGGAATTGGTCAATGCACAGGAAGAATGGATTTTGGCCACTGACCGTAAGAATAAACGCCTGATCAAGGCCGCTGAATATAGATTAGAAGCCCTAAGACTTCCCAAATCTGCCCTCAAACGGCTGAAGAAAACCCGGCAAGTCATGCAAAGAGTTACCATGTATGCCCCGCAAAGCGGCGTTTTGGATAATCTTGCCATTCGGGAAGGAAACTATATCAAGCCCGGCACTAGTCTGATGTCGATCGGAACCCTTAAACAGGTATGGGTCGAAGCGGAAGTCTTTGAACGTCAGGCGGCACAGGTAGCCATAGGTCAACCTGTAACCATGAACCTTGACTTCCTGCCCGGAAAAGACTGGCTGGGCAAGGTAGATTATATCTATCCAACACTGGATACCAAAACCCGGACCCTGCGCGTGCGGTTACGGTTTGATAATGAAAATGACGCCTTGAAGCCAAATATGTTTGCCCAAGTCATCATCCATTCCCAAAGTTCGGACACCAGCCTTGTGGTTCCAAGCGAAGCCGTAATCCGTTCGGGCAATATGGACCGCGTGGTTCTGGCCCTTGGAGAAGGGCGCTTTAAGGCTGTGAAGGTAAAGATAGGGCGTCTTGATGATGAATATACGGAAATTCTATCCGGCCTTGATGCAGGTACCCGTGTAGTCTCATCCGCCCAGTTCCTGCTCGATTCAGAATCCAGCAAGACCTCTGATTTCAAGCGTATGGACCATAAAATGGACCATGATTCCATGAAACCCGCCAAGCCGGAGGCCATGGACCATAACAATATGGAAAACATGAATCCTAAAAATAATGAACAAAGCGAGTAAGGGACAGAAAAATGATTGAAGCAATTATTCGCTGGTCGATTGGCAACCGTTTTTTTATTCTGTTGGGCACCCTGATGTTGATCGTTATGGGGCTGGCCGCGGTAAAAAATACGCCTATTGACGCTTTGCCTGATCTATCCGATGTACAGGTTATCATTAAAACCTCCTATCCCGGACAAGCCCCGCAAGTGGTGGAAGATCAGGTCACCTATCCCTTAACGACCGCCATGTTGTCGGTACCCGGCGCAGAAATCGTCCGCGGCTATTCCTTCTTTGGCGACAGTTATGTTTACATTATCTTTGATGAGAATACTGACCTTTACTGGGCGCGAAGCCGGGTGCTGGAATATCTCAGTCAGGTGGCCCCGTCACTGCCCGCGAATGCCAAGCCCCAATTGGGGCCGGATGCGACCGGCGTTGGCTGGGTATATATCTATGCCCTTGTGGATAAGACTGGGCAAAATGACATCAGCAAAATGCGCAGCCTTCAGGACTGGTTTCTGAAATTTGAACTGCAAACCGTGCCCGGCGTATCCGAGGTCGCGGCCCTGGGCGGTATGGTTAAACAATATCAGGTAAAGGTAAACCCAGAGAAATTGCGGGCTTACGGCATGCCTTTGTCCCATATTCAAACGGCCATACAACGCGGTAACAAGGAAATTGGGGCCTCCGTGGTCGAAATGGCCGAAGCCGAATATATGGTGCGGGTCAGTGGCTATCTGCAAAGTGTCGAAGACCTTAAAAGCATACCACTCGGGGTCAATAAAAACGGAACCCCGCTATTACTGGAAGATATAGCCGAAGTGGATGTCGGTCCGCAAATGCGCCGGGGGGTGGCCGAATTAAACGGTGAAGGCGAAGTCGTTGGCGGCATAATCGTCATGCGTTTTGGGGAAAATGCCCAAAATGTTATTGACGGTGTCAAAGCCAAGCTGGAAGAGCTGAAAAAAGGCCTGCCCGACGGCGTTGAGGTGGTACCGGTTTATGACCGTAGCGCCCTGATTGAACGGGCGGTGAAAAACCTCGGAATCAAACTCCTAGAGGAATTTGCCATCGTTACTCTGGTCTGTATCATATTCCTGTTTCACTTTCGGTCGGCCTTCGTCGCGATTATCAGCCTGCCCATTGGTATCCTGATGGCCTTTATCGTTATGAACCTGCAAGGGTTAAACGCTAACATCATGTCGCTAGGCGGTATTGCCATTGCCATCGGGGCCATGTTGCCGGGGGCGATTGTGATGATCGAAAATATGCATAAACATATGGAGGAGACGCCGCTCACCGATGAAAATCGATGGCAAGTTGTCTCGAAAGCAGCCATAGAGGTGGGGCCGGCGTTATTTTTCAGCCTGCTGATCATTACCATCAGCTTCATACCAGTCTTCACATTGGAAGCGCAGGAAGGACGCATGTTCTCCCCTCTCGCCTTTACCAAAACCTATGCCATGGCGGCTTCGGCTATTCTGGCTATTACGCTGATACCTGTTCTTATGGGATATTTTATCCGAGGCAAGATCATACCCGAACATAAGAACCCTATTAACCGGATATTGGCGGCGGTCTATATGCCCGCCCTCAGAACAGTTCTGAAATTCCCCAAGATGACTATTCTGGCCGGTATTGGTGTACTGATCATTGGAGTATGGCCA
>DRKK01000033.1 GCA_011051815.1 Sphingomonadales bacterium
ATTATCCATTAATTGCCGCGCGGGCCCGCTTGAGTTGCTCATTTCTGTCCCCCCGCATTTACAGGTGAGGCGGCCGGGGCCTTCTGGCTGTTTTCCTGTTCTATCAGGCAGCCATCTTTCAGGTCATATTGCTTGTCTGCCAACCGCAAGAGGGACGGGCGATAGCTGACCAATACGATAGTTGCAGTGCCTTTTAGCCGGGTGATCAGCTCCTGCAGATCATTGTCAGATTTATTGTCCAGACCGGAATTGGCCTCGTCAAATAAAATTACATCCGGTTTGCTGGCCAGCGACCGGGCAATGGTGATCCGCTGGGCGATACCGGTTGGAATTTCACTCTGCGCGCCGTCACCGATGACGGTTTCATACCCGTCGGGCATCCGGGCCAGAATTTTGTTCAGATCCAGCATTTCCGCGATCTCCAGCGCGTCATCAATATACTCATCCCCCCGGAACATAGTCAGATTGTCCAATATGGTGCCCCGGAACATGCTGGGTTTCTGGGGCAGATAGGCGATGCGCTGACGCAGGCTGTCGGCGGAAAAAATTGTCGGGTCCTTGCCATTGACCAGTATTTGGCCAGAGGTCGGCGTCAAGCCTCCCATCAAGGCCCATAGCAGGGTTGATTTTCCAGAGCCATTACCGCCCCGTATGCCAATGATATCCCCATGTTTCAGTTTCAGACTGATGTTGCTGAGGATTTCTTTGCCATCCGCATCATAACGGAAGCTGACATTTTTCATTTCAATGGTTTGAACTTTTTTCAGGTCCGTGGTCTGTGCGGGTCGTTCAGCGGGCATGTCATTGATCTGGCGTAATTTTTCGCTGGCGATCTGAATATGCTGAAAACGGGTCCATATGCCAAGCGCGCGTAGCAAGGGTTGTACCGTCCGCCCTGCCAGCAACGTGCTGGCCGCCAGCGCACCCATGGAAATATCACCGTTAATGACAAGCACACTGCCGATGCAGGCCACCGAAACCATGGTGATTTGTGAGAATACACTGCCTATGCCTTGTGAGAGGCCATTGAGGAAGATCACTTCATATGAGGCCTTGGAGCAGTTTTCCATCAGTTTTTCATAACGGCGCCCCATGAGGTTTTCCATGGCCATGGATTTAATGGAATGTATGCCGGTTAGAACTTCGATGATAAAACTATATCTGCGGTCTTCCCACAGAGTGTCATTCTTCAGGGCTTCTTTCAGCCGCACCCCAAGAACAAAGGCAATGGCCCCCAATATGAGCAATAAAATCACCGGAACAATTAGCAACGCCCCGCCGATATAACCTAAAAGTCCAAGGAACAGAAAGACAAAGGGCAGGTCAACCAGCGCCAATCCTGCCTGACTGGCATAAAAATCTCGTATGGAATCAATGGATGACAGGCGATCCAGATGAACCCCGGGGGATACTTTTTCCAGATTTTGCAAATCGGCCCGCAAGATTTTTTCGACGGCCTGACATCCGGTTTCATGTTCATATTTTGCCCCGACCCAGCCGGATAGATAGGCCCGCGCCGTCCGCAGCAAAACATCTATTACCAAAACCACAAGCAACCCCATGATGAGCAGGGTCAAGGTTTGCAGGGCGACATTCGGTATAATTCGATCATATACCTGTAAGAGCGCCATGGGCAAAGCCAGTGACAACACATTCAGGAATAATGAGGCAACCAGAATATCGGGCCGCATGATTGGGGCGAAGCCTGCGTTGGATTTCTGCCGTTTATCCTGCCCCATATTTTGCGGGTATTCTATAGTGGATGAAGTCATATATTTTCTTCAAATCTTTTATTATTTACAAATCACATACCATGAACCCCCTGATTACGATGATTGAGTTGAATATTGGTTAATTTTGCAGGCATTTGGGGGTTTAATTTAAATTTTATTCAAATAAAGCATAAGTTTTAACTTATAAACCATTGAAATTTATGTATTTTTTATATTGTTCATTAAACATCGTTAACCATAAGGTGAAACAATTTGTTTATTATTCTCTGTTAAAAATACAAGAACATCATTTTGTGTAATTCCAGCTTTGCGGGTTGCCATAAGTGTTTTTTGTATGTGACCGGAGATAATGAATATGGCTGATAGCAATCAGGACAAAGTCAACCCCAACAATAGCGATATTGAGTTGGACCCTATTGTTCAGGGCGCGGACCGTGTCAAAGGACAGCGGGAAGAAGACGCCCGCCTTGATTCAGCAAGTATTGATGAGACACAGGACACGCAAACCCGGGCGAATATCCACCTTGGCAGTCAGGAAACAGAAGGTAGCGGGTTTGAGGATGAGGGGGGGCAGGCCTTTCCATCATCATCCACAGATAACACTCAAGTTGAAGGCTCCCCGGTTCATACAAATATAGAGCAGGCAGAAGTCAAGTTGTCCGCCTTTATGGATGAAGAACCTGCCCCTGAGGTGGAAACATTATCCGACGACTCTGTGTTAACTGCCGGGGTTGCTACGTCTGAACTTTCCTTTGATCCGGTTACCCAAAATACGGAGACTCCACAGGTTGGCGAGGCTCAGCCCGGTGCTGCGGCACAGTCAACTGAATCCGGCAGTCGGCAACCTTTTGCAACAGAAAATCTGGCTCC
>DRKK01000034.1 GCA_011051815.1 Sphingomonadales bacterium
CACTGCAACCGCCGCCATCGACGGAAACACGGAATTTCAGGTCTTTATCACCTTCCTTTTCGCACAGGTTGGCGATACGTTTGGCAGCACTTTCTGATAAAGTGACTGGCGGTGCTTCATTGGTCATTTTTCTAACTTACCCTGATGTTTTTTCTTACATTACCCTATATAAGTAATAATTATTATTATATTGTCAATGAATGGAATGTCCGTTTGATGAATTCTGAATTCAAAATATATCAGCCCAACCCACAATATGCGCCCTATGCCTGTCTTGCAGAGCATAGCCGGGGGCGGTTACATGGGGAGGTTGAAACCAAAACCCGTTCCCCTTTTCAGCGGGACCGGGACCGGATTATTCATTCCGGCGCTTTCCGGCGACTGATCCATAAAACTCAGGTTTTTGTCTATCATGAGGGTGATTATTACCGGACCCGCCTGACCCATTCCATTGAAGTGGCACAGATCGCGCGCAGTATTGCCATTGTCCTTGGCCTAAATGACGAAATTGCAGAATCACTGGCTCTGGTCCATGATTTCGGCCATACGCCCTTTGGCCATAGCGGCGAAGAGGCCATGAATGCGGTCATGACCCCCTATCAGGGTTTTGATCATAATGCTCAGTCCCTGCGAGTGGTGACAAAGCTGGAGCAGCGTTACGGCGGCTTTGATGGCCTCAACCTCACATGGGAAGTGCTGGAAGGGTTGGCCAAGCATAATGGGCCCCTGTGTGAGAAAGGGCAGTTTGATGGCCTTAATGTTAACCTGCGGACCTATAATGATCTTCATGATCTGGAACTGCATACATTCGCCAGTGCCGAGGCACAGGTGGCGGCGGTGTCCGATGATGTGGCCTATAACAACCACGATATTGCCGATGGGATCCGCGCCGGTCTTCTGACCATGGAACAGCTAGAGGAGCTTCCCCTGCTAAGGGACATCATTCGGGATGTGCGGGATAATTACGGCGCACTTGAGGATGGCCGGGAAATACATGAGGTGGTTCGCCGCCTGATAAACCGGATGGTCAATGATATTTTGACCGAGAGCAAGAAACGCATTACCGCCCTGAAACCGGAAACGGTTAATGATATTCGCGCCGCCGATCAGAGCGTCATATCGTTCTCACCGGAAATGAAAGAATTCGATAAAAGATTGAAATCTTTCCTGATGCAGAATATGTATCGTCATTACAAAGTCAACCGCATGTCCAGCAAGGCCAAAAGAGTAATCACAGACCTGTTTGAATTATTTCAGGCTGAACCGGAATGTCTGCCCACCGAATGGCAAAGTCCGGAGATTATGGCAGATGAAATGATGCGCGCCCGCCATGTGGCTGACTTTATCGCCGGCATGACCGACCGTTATGCCATACGGGAACATAAAAGATTATTTGATACATCGTTGTTTGAATTATGAATATTTTTGATACTTATGCCGGGGCCTTAAAAGACATCATCACCAGCTTGGGTGAGGTGGGGCCATTTCCGAAAGCCCTTGATCTGTCCAATGTCACCATTGAACCGCCGCGTGATGCGAGCCACGGGGATATTTCTACCAATATTGCGCTGGTCCTGACCAAACAGGCTCGCATGAAACCGCGGGATATTGCGGACCTTGTGGCGGCAGAACTTGACAAAATTGACGGCGTTGACAAGGTGGATGTGGCCGGACCGGGCTTTATAAATATTTCCCTGAAGGCAGATGTCATTCAGTCTCAGGTGGCCAATATCCTGAAAGCCGATGGTCAATATGGCCGCAGCGATGTGGGCAATCAGGAAAAGGTCAATGTGGAATATGTCTCGGTCAATCCCACCGGACCATTGCATGTGGGCCATTGCCGGGGAGCCATCTTTGGTGATGCCCTGGCGTCTTTACTGGATTATACAGGTTATGATGTGACCCGGGAATATTACATCAATGATGCAGGCGGTCAGATTGACGTTCTGGCCCGGTCCGCTTACCTGCGCTATGCGCAAGCTCTGGGGCAGGATATTGGTGAAATCCCCGAAGGTCTTTATCCCGGTGATTATCTGATTCCCGTGGGCAAGGATCTGGCGGATAAATATGGTGAAAAATGGCTGGATAAAACGGAATCCGAGTGGCTTTTGCCCATCCGGAAATTTGCCACCGATGCCATGATGGATATGATCCGCGCCGACCTTGAGACATTGGCCATCAAGCATGATGTGTTTTTCTCTGAACTGACCCTTCATGACAGCGGCAAGATTCAAGTTGCTCTGGATAAGCTTGACGCCAAGGGACTGCTCTATACCGGCGTTCTGGAGCCGCCAAAGGGCACCAAGCCCGATGATTGGGAAATGCGGCCGCAAACCCTGTTTAAATCCACTGATTTCGGCGATGATGTGGACCGGGCGGTACAGAAATCTGACGGTAGCTGGACCTATTTCGCCGCCGATGTGGCCTATCATTATGACAAGATGGAACGGGGTTTTACCAGCCTGATTGATGTATGGGGCGCGGACCACGGCGGCTATGTAAAACGGGTTGAATCCGTTATAGAGGCCTTAAGCGACGGCAAGGTGTCTCTTGATGTGCGCCTGTGCCAGATGGTCAAGCTGCTTAGAGACGGCACACCGGTCAAAATGTCAAAACGCTCCGGCAGTTTCATCACCATGCGCGACATTGTGGATGAGGTGGGCAAGGATGTGGTCC
>DRKK01000035.1 GCA_011051815.1 Sphingomonadales bacterium
CGCGGTATCATAGTTCAGGAAATGTCCCTGGTTTCGATAACTTTTTGTATGTTCATATATAGATTTTCAATAGCATTAAGCTGTTTCAGAACCTCACAGAGTATCAAGGTGAAACCAGCTTCAGATACCGTTTTTCTGCGTATAGCATCGCCATAATGCAGATTTTAAAATCGATTAAGATATAGTTTAAAATAGGTCTTATAGATATGATATACATAGAAAGAAGTACGTTATAGTTTTGTGGCTTAGGCCATTTAATATGCTAAGAAAATTACCCAATATTAATAACCAGTATCATATACATAGGGATATCACGGCGTTCTTATATGTTGTTTCAGTTGTTTTTCTGAAGGCCAAACAAAAAAATAAAAATAGAAAAGGCAGGTAGATATCATGGGTATTAAATTAAATATAATAAGTACTATCAGGGACTTTAACATTAAAAACCGTCTGTTCTTGGGCTTTGGTGCCATGGTCACGATTTTGGCTATTGTCATTAGCATTACCATATATCAGGTAAAATATATTGATGGGCAAATTACCCGGATCAGCGATTTACGGGTTCCGACCACGACGGCCAGCTCTGCGCTGGTCAAGGATATTTACGCCTCTCTTGCATCTCTGCGCGGGTATATGCTTACTGGAAATGACGCATTTAAAAAACAGCGTGCGGATGTCTGGCGCAATATTGATCGGGTAAAGGGTAATATGGACGCCCTGTCCAGAAACTGGACCAACCCGGATAATGTGAAGAAATGGGTGGACTTTAAGGTCACTTTAAAAGAATTTCGTGTGGCTCAGACAACGGTGGAACATATTGCCAATACGCCGGAACAATATCCGGCCAATATAATATTGGTCAATGAAGCCATGCCCCACGCCGCAGTTCTTTTTGAGAAAATTACGACCTTGATTGATCTGGAAGCACAGATGCCCGCCACGGCAGCACGCAAAAGGCTTTTGGGTATTATGGCTGATGTTCGCGGGACGCTTGGGCTTGGTCTGGCGAATATCCGTGCCTTTCTTTTAACGGGTGATATGGCTTTTAAGGATAAATTTGAGCAGTTATGGGCCAAGAACGAACGCCGTTTTCAGGATTTGAAAAAAGCATCAAAGCTTCTCGGCCCAAAACAATCCACGGCTTTTGAGGAATTTACCACACAGCGGGCAGAGTTTAATGCCCTACCGGCTCAAATGTTTGCGGTGCGTGGGTCTGAAAAATGGAATATGGCCAATTACCTTCTGGTGAAAGAGGCTGCTCCTCGGGCTGTTGCGTTACTTAAAACGCTAGTGGGTGTGGATGGTAAAGGTGGCATGGTTGCCAATCAACGTGACCTGTTGTCGGGGGATGTGACTTACGCTCTGGATCATTCCAATGAGTTGATAACATTATTATGGGTTTTACTCGTGGTTGGGCTCGCTATGGGTGTTGGCATTGTCCTGTTGGTGGCGGGGTCGATCACCAAACCGGTTGGGGCCATGACCAACACCATGGCAATTCTGGCAGAGGGTGATACGTCTGTTGAGATTCCAGGAATGGACCGCAAGGATGAGATCGGTCAAATGGCGGCATCGGTCAATGTCTTTAAAGTCAATGCCATTAAACGTTTGCAGCTTGAACAGGAAACCAAGGAAGCGGAACAGGCAGAGCTGAAACGGGTTGAAGCCGAAAGAGAAGCCACAGCCGCCCGTGAAAGGGCCGAAGTTGAACGGGAACGGGCCGAGGTCGCCGAGCGGGAGGCACGGGCCAGCCGGGTTGATTCTCTTATTACGACTTTTGAGCAAAAGGTCACCGAAATGATGGAAGTCATGGCGGCATCATCAACAGAAATGAGCGCGACGGCCAAGCAATTGGTATCTACCTCCTCGGATACCAAGGAGCGCTCGTCTGTGGTTGCCTCCGCGTCCGATGAAACGGCCAACAATGTCAATATGGTGGCGTCTGCGGCGGAAGAATTAACCAGTTCCGTTCAGGAAATCAGCCGTCAGGTGACAAAAGCCAGCGATATTTCTTTAGAAGCTGTTGAGGAAGCCAAGCAAAGTGAGGTGGCCATATCGGCTCTGGCGGTTGCTTCGGAGAAAATCAATGATGTCATTGGTATCATCAGTGACATTGCGGAACAGACCAATCTTCTGGCGCTTAATGCGACGATTGAGTCGGCCCGGGCCGGAGAAGCCGGGAAGGGTTTTGCGGTTGTGGCTACAGAGGTTAAGGCCCTTGCTGGTCAGACCAGTAGCGCCACGGATGAGATTGCCACTCAGATCAAGGAAATGCAGAATCTGACCCAAAGGGCCGTGAATAGCATTCAGACGATTGTTGATGTAAATAACAAATCCAACGAAGTTACGGTCAGTATTCAGGCATCCGTTGAACAGCAAAGTTCAGCGACCAATGAGATTGCCCAGAATATTCAACAGGTCGCCACGGGCAGCAGTGAGGTATCCAGTAATATTACCCGTGTGGCCGCGGGTGCCGATGAAACCGGGTCTGCCGGGGATCAGGTGCTCACCGTTGCTGATGAGCTTGGCCGGATTTCAGAAAACTTGAAAAAGGATATTGAACAATTCCTGTCAGATGTGCGTGCAGCCTAATGTAATTTAATCTTCCTCGGGGGTGTTTTGCGCCCGTTCAATGCCCTCAAGGATTTTTTGCTTGGCCACTTCCGGACCTTCCCAGCCGGAGATTTTGGCCCATTTTCCTGCTTCCAGATCTTTGTAATGTTCAAAGAAATGTTCAATCTGCTGGAGCAGAATTTCCGGCAGATCGGTATAGGTCTTTATGTCTTTGTAGGTGGGGTCGGTTTTCAGGTCCGGCA
Source organism: Sphingomonadales bacterium (assembly GCA_011051815.1). GTDB lineage: Bacteria > Pseudomonadota > Alphaproteobacteria > Sphingomonadales > Emcibacteraceae > Paremcibacter. The sequence goes on from DRKK01000035.1 coordinate 2,817, forward strand.
CGGCAAGGATCTTTTCATCGCCCCCGGCTTCGTCTTCCATAAGCAAGACACCCACCGGACGGGCGCGGATCACACAGCCCGGCACCAGCGATACGCCAACCACCACCATCACATCACACGGGTCACCATCATCTGACAATGTATGGGGCATATAACCGTAATTGGTGGGATAGCGCATGGGGGTATGTAAAATCCGGTCCACAAGGATCGCCCCACTGCGTTTGTGCATTTCATATTTGACCGGCTCGCCGCCTGCGGGGACTTCGATGATGACGTTTATTTCTTCCGGCGGGTTCAGTCCGGCGCTGATTTTACTGACGAGGGGCATAGGGTCTTACCTGTTTGGCTATGGGTTCTGTTGCGGTGCAATATAACCAAAAGGACGCTGATGTCAAAAAAAAAGCCCCGCAAACAGCAGGGCTTTTCTCAAGATTTGATTATAGGATTGAACCTACATGGTCTTGGCCACAATCGCCACCAGCAGGATCGCCACGATATTGACGATCTTGATCAGCGGGTTCACCGCCGGGCCAGCCGTATCCTTATAGGGATCACCAACCGTATCGCCGGTCACCGCTGCTTTATGGGCTTCGGAGCCTTTACCGCCGTGGTTGCCGTCTTCGATATATTTCTTGGCATTATCCCACGCACCGCCACCGGAGGTCATGGAAATAGCAATGAATATTCCGGTAATGATGGTTCCCATCAGCATGGCGCCCAATGTCTGGAAGGCGGATGTCATATCACCGGTTACAAAATAGATCACATAGAACAATACCACTGGTGCCAGAATAGGCAGCAGGGACGGCAGGATCATTTCCTTGATCGCGGCTTTGGTCAGCAGGTCAACAGCCTTGCCATATTCTGGCTTGGCGGTACCTTCCATGATGCCTTTGATCTCCCGGAACTGGCGGCGAACCTCAACCACCACGCTGGCGGCGGCCCGGCCCACGGCCATCATGGACATGGAGGCAAACAGATAAGGTAACATACCCCCGATGAACAGACCGATCACAACGAAGGGATTCTGCAGGGAAAACGCAATATTGCCTAAGTCGGGCATATAATGGGTGATTTCCTCGGTAAAGGCCGCGAAAAGAACCAATGCCGCCAGACCCGCAGAACCAATGGCATAGCCTTTGGTCACGGCCTTGGTGGTATTGCCCACTGCGTCCAGCTTATCGGTTGTGACCCGCACATCTTCGGGCAGGCTGGCCATTTCGGCGATACCACCCGCATTATCAGTTACCGGACCATAAGCATCCAGCGCCACAACCATACCCGCAAGTGACAGCATGGCGGTTGCCGCAATGGCGATGCCGAACAGGCCGGCTTGATTATGGGCAACAAAGATACCCGCGCAAATCACAATCAC
>DRKK01000036.1 GCA_011051815.1 Sphingomonadales bacterium
CAGGCAGCCTATCGCCTTACCGGTATCACAGACGACCCAATCTTTAGCAAGTTCGAACCCGTGGCCAGATACGGCGAATTTCGCGCCGAAATCGGTGGCGCATTAATGGATGTTTCCGAAAAAAGATGGAACGGCGGCGTAAATTACTGGATGGCACCAAGTATTGCACTCAAGGCCCATATTGAGCGGCGCGATTACTTCGTCAATACACAGCCTGACGAAACACGTTATCAACTTGAATTTGCCTACGGCTTCTAATTTTCTTGAAAGGATAATACAATGAATACCGTAAAATATATCGCCACTATCGCTTTGCTGATTTTTCTTGCTATTGGTTTCGCGGCTGATGCGGCTGAAAAGACCAAAAACGACCCCATGCAATTTGCCCGCGGGGCAAAGGGGTGGGCTCTGAACTGTGAACGTTGTCATAATATGAGAGGCCCCAAGGAATTCTCGGACAATGATTGGGATACCATCGTAACCCATATGCGGGTCCGGGCCAATATTCCGGGAGATGTGATCCGGGATATTGCCGTTTTCCTCAAAGCCGGCAATAATGAAAAAGTCAAAAAATAACCATGGAGAACATTGTTATGTCTTACATATCAAGATATTGCATAAAAGTGATCGTGAGCATATTCGCCGTGGTTATTATGACTAACGTGTCCGGTGCAGAGGATAATGTGGCAAATGGTGCCAAAATATATGGAGAAACCTGTGTTGCCTGCCATGGTGAAAATGGCAAAGGTGCGTTCCCCGGCATTCCTGATTTTACCTCAAATACCGGACGTCTCAGCAAGTCGCATCAGATTTTGCTGGACCATATTGAAAATGGTTTTGAAAGCCCGAATTCTGACATAGCCATGCCGGAACTCGGCGGCAATGAGGACCTTACCGAACAGGATGTGAAAGACGTTCTTGCCTATATTTTGAAGACGTTCCACAACGGAAAATAACATGATATTATTTCCGCCTGTATAGGGGAACGGCCTCATCCGCCGAAGTCTGATAGGTGACCGTGAAATCATCAAAGGCGTGCAATGCGTCTTTGATGTCACGGTCCGCCTTGACTTCATACGCATTAAAGCCGCAGCGTTGCATATAAAATATCTGATCGCGCATAACATCACCGATAGCCCGGATTTCTTTGCCATAGCCAAAACGGTCCCGCAATATCTTAGCATAGGAATAACCTCGGCCATCGTTAAAGCTGGGAAAGTTAATGGCAATCAGGTCAAAGCTGTCCAGGTCGCTCGCTATATCACCCGGATGATCATCCGGCTCAAGGCGTAAGCCAACTTTGTGCCCTGACAGGTCCATTTCTTTCCAGACCGCCATTGGCACAATCAAATCACCCGCTGGTATATCGCCTGTACCGTCATAATGGGTCCAGCTGTCCTCAATGATGGCCTTGTCTTTAATGATTTTCATAGCTCCGCTCCCCGTAAGGAAAATTCTTCATATATGGCTTTGAACGGGTCCACACCGACCCGACGATAAGTATCGATGAACCGCTCCCCCGGTGTGCGAATATCAATGTAAATTTTCAATATATCTTCCAATGCCGGAACGATCTCATCTTCCGGGAAACCCCGGCCCATAATTTTGCCAATGGACGCCGTGTCCGTCGCATCCCCGCCGAGCGTGATCTGATAAAACTCTGTGCCTTTTTTATTAACACCAAGTATCCCGATATGACCCACATGATGATGACCGCAAGCATTGATACAGCCGGACATTTTCAACTTCAACTCGCCCAGATCATACAGATAATCCATATCATCAAAGCGGCGGGTAATTTTCTCGGCAATAGGGATGGACCGTGCATTGGCTAAGGTACAGAAATCAAGACCCGGACAACAGATCATATCCTGCATGGTGCCAATATTCGGTTCGGCAAAGCCCGTGTCCCTCAAAGACTGCCACAGGTCAAACAGGTCTTCCTCACGCACATCCGCAAACACAAGATTTTGTTCATGGGTGGACCGCAATTCACCAAAACTATATTGATCGGCAAGGTCGGCCACGACCAGCATCTGTTTGTCAGTAATATCCCCTGGCGGCACGCCCGGCTTTTTCAGGGACAGATTAACAATGGCATATCCGGCTTTCTTATGAGACAGCACATTCTGCTTGTGCCAGAATGAGAAATCCTTGTTATCCAACAAATTTTGCTCCAATGCACCACATTGGTCCGGCAACTCTGCATAATCAGGGTCGGTGAAATAGGCGGAAACACGCTCTATCTCGGCCCGGTCAAGCGGCACAGCCCCTTCCCGGCCAAGGGCGGCAAATTCGGCGTCTACACGGCGGGTAAATTCCTCAACCCCCAATTCATGGACTAGAATTTTAATGCGGGCTTTATATTTATTATCCCGGCGGCCAAATTGATTATAAACCCGCATGATGGCCTCGGTATAGGTTATCAGATCGGCTTCCGGCACGAAACTGTTGATCACCTTACCGATCATTGGGGTCCGGCCCATGCCGCCGCCAACATAGACTTCAAAGCCAATGTCGCCAGCATCATTTTTAACCGCACGATAACCAATGTCGTGGAACTTAATTGCGGCCCTGTCCTGTTTTGCGCCTGTGAAGGCAAATTTAAACTTGCGCGGCAGATAGGCAAATTCCGGATGGAATGTGGACCATTGACGCATAATTTCAGCATAAGGCCGTGGATCAACCACCTCATCCCGCGCCACACCGGCCAGCTGATCCGCGCTGATATTACGGATACAATTGCCGCTGGTCTGAATGGCATGCATCTGAACCGTCGACAGATCATCCAGTATATTCGGCACATCCTCCAGATTGGGCCAGTTGAACTGTATATTCTGGCGCGTGGTCATATG
>DRKK01000037.1 GCA_011051815.1 Sphingomonadales bacterium
AATTCCCGCATTGAAAGCCATCATTGCCAAGCTGAAAGCCACGGGCGGCACCTGTCATATGATGGGTCTGTTGTCACCGGGCGGGGTTCATAGCCATCAGGACCATATGGTGGCCTTAGCAAAGGTGTTATCGGCGGCGGGCATTTCGGTGGCCATTCATGCCTTTCTGGATGGCCGCGATGTGCCGCCCAGCAGTGCCAAGGGCTTTGTGGAAAAATTTGAACAGGATATTGCGCCGCTGGGCCGGGTGAGTATTGCCACGGTCAGCGGACGTTATTATGCCATGGACCGGGACACGCGCTGGGACCGGGTGTCAAAGGCTTATACGGCCATGGTGGACGGCAGTGGCCCGCGCGGGGCCACGGCGCTTGAGGCTATTACGGCCAGTTACGCTGAAAATATTACCGATGAATTTGTCCTGCCGACCATTATTGATGGTTTTGAGGGTATGAAAGACGGGGATGGTTTGCTGATGGCTAATTTCCGGGCGGACCGGGCGCGGGAGATTCTGACCGCGCTGGTGGACCCGGCTTTTGATGGCTTTGTCCGTGACCGAAAGGTGGACTTTTGTTGCCGCCTAGGCATGAGCGAATATTCAGCGGCCCTGAGCGGGTTTATGGATGTTATGTTTCCGTCCGATGAGCTTGAGGATACTTTGGGCGAGGTGGTGTCCCGCAACGGCTTGAGGCAATTGCGCATTGCCGAGACAGAAAAATATGCCCATGTGACCTTTTTCTTTAATGGCGGCAGTGAGAGTATTTATGATGGCGAAAGCCGTATTTTGGTGCCGTCCCCGGATGTGGCAACCTATGACCTGAAACCGGAAATGTCGGCGCCTGAAGTGACCGATAAGCTGGTGGCGGCCATAGGTTCGCGGGAATATGATCTTATCGTGGTCAATTTTGCCAACCCGGATATGGTGGGCCATACGGGCGTCTTGTCGGCGGCGAAAATTGCCGTTGAAACCGTGGATAACAGCCTAGGCCGGCTTGAAGCGGCCTTGAAAAAGGTCGGCGGCGTGATGCTGGTGACCGCAGACCATGGTAATATTGAGGTCATGAAAGACCCAAAAAGCGGACAGCCTCATACGGCTCATACCACCAATCTGGTGCCGTTTATTTTGGTCAATGGCGAGGTGGCTTCCCTTGAAGTCGGGCAGAAATTCGCCCTGAGCAATGGCTGCCTTGCGGATGTGGCCCCGACTATACTTACGCTCATGGGGCTGGAACAGCCCCCGGCCATGACCGGCCATTCTCTGTTAACCCTTGCGCAAGCCGGGGAGGACCGCGCCACTGCTTAAGATATTTCACCATATTGTCCTCCTGGGTCTGATGCTGGCTTTTGTCCCGTTGCCGAATGACGTTCGGGCGGCGGAGCCTCAGGGAAAAGAGCTTGAGAAGATTCAGCAGAAAATCACTAAAACCAGCGAACGGGCGCGAAAATTTGAGCAGGAAGCGGATAATCTGGGCCAAAAAATTAATGACCTGAGTCAGGATTTGGTAAAGGCGGCCAGAAAAATTCAGGATGCGGAAGACAAAATTTATGTCCGGGAAGATCGGCTCTATCTGTTGAACGCACAGGAAAAAACCTATCAGAAAAACCTGATCGCCAGATATGACCAGATGGCCAAAACGCTGGCCGCCATGCAACGGTTAAGCCAGCAACCGGCGGAATTGGTGACCTATCGCCCGGAAAAGGCCATCAACAGCCTGCGCAGTGCCAGCCTGTTGAAAGTTCTGCAACCGGAATTGAAAAAGCGGGCGGAAAATATCAAAAAGGATATGACGGAATTGCGCAGCCTGCGGGCGGAGATTGCAGCGGAACGGGCGGAATTAAAAACCCTGCTTAGTGGGCTGACCCTGGAACAGATTGAAATGAATCAATTGCTGGCGGAACGGCGGCAGAGACAGAAAGAATTGCGCCGGGCAACCCGGGAAGAACGCAAAAAACTGAAACAATTTGCCGCTAAAGCCAAAAATCTACAGGATTTGATTGTTCGCATTGAACAGGAAGCCAAAATCCGGGCGGCGAAAAAGGCCAAGGCCGCCCTTGCCGCCGCCAAGCGGGCAACGGACAAACCGGTAAAGAGCGGGGATAAGCCCCGGTCGAAGCTGGCCCGTAACCGTCTTGAGTCGGTGCCGGCGGGCAGCCTGTCTTTTGCCAAGGCGCGGGGTCATCTGCCCCTGCCCGTGCGCGGTTCCATTGGCCGGATTTTTGGTTCAAAAACGCCGGAAGGCCAGTCCTCGGAAGGGATTACCATCCATACCCTGCCCCGGGCAACGGTGGTGGCCCCCCATGATGGCCGAATTGTTTTTGCCGGAAAATTCAGATCTTACGGCCAATTGTTGATTATCTCCCACGGACCGGAGTATCATACGCTTTTAGCGGGCATGACCCGGCTGGATGCGGAAGTGGGCCAATGGGTATTAAAGGGTGAACCTGTCGGACAAATGGCGACAAAAGATGAAATCACCAAAACGACCACAGGCGGGACTGTTGGACAGGACCTCTATGTGGAATTAAGACGAATGGGAAAACCCATCAATCCGTTGCCGTGGATCGCGGCGCGGGACAGAAAGGTACTTTGATAGATGAAAAAATATGTAACAACCATAATGGTGTCTTTTGCCGTTGTCAGCATGACGCTTCTCGGCGCGAATATGGTACAGGCGAAAAGCTCGGACACATATAAGCAGCTCAATCTGTTTGGGGATGTTTTTGAAAAAATCCGGTCCCAATATGTGCGGGAAGTTACCGATGAAGAGCTGATTGAGGCCGCGATCAATGGTATGTTAAGCTCACTGGACCCCCATTCAAGCTATCTGACCGCCAAGGGATTTGATGATATGCAGGTTCAGACCAAGGGCGAGTACGGCGGCCTTGGTATGGAGGTGACGCTGGACAAAGGCGTTGTCCGTGTGGTGTCACCTATTGATGATACCCCGGCCTCACGCGCAGGAATTCAATCGGGGGATTATATCACCAAGCTGGACGGTGAATCTATTATGGGTCTGAGCCTGACCGATGCCGTATCAAAGATGAAGGGCGAGGTTGGCACTGATATTGTGATCACGGTGGTGCGCAAGGGCGAAAAAGAACCGCTGGAGATTACCCTGACCCGTGATACCATCACTCTGAAATCTGTCCGTCATCACCTTGAAGGCGAAGTGGGCTATGTTCGTATTTCATCTTTTACGGAAAAAACCGAAAGTGGTCTGATTGACGCTTTGGATAAGATCAAGACGGAACTGGGGGATAATCTTCAGGGCATTGTCCTTGATTTACGCAATAATCCGGGCGGTCTTTTGAATCAGTCCATTGCGGTTTCAAGCCAGTTTCTGGCACGCGGCGAGGTGGTATCCACCCGCACCCGAAATGATGAGCATGTTCAGCGTTATCCGGCGCGCAAAGGCGACAGCATAGACGGCAAGCCGTTGATTGTTCTGATTAACGGCGGATCAGCCTCAGCTTCGGAAATTGTCGCCGGGGCGTTGCAGGATCACCGCCGGGCAGTTGTGGTTGGCACCCAGTCCTTTGGTAAAGGGTCGGTTCAAACGGTTATCCCTTTGGGGGCGAATGGCGCCATGCGTTTGACAACGGCTTATTATTTCACCCCGTCAGGAAATTCCATTCAGGGCGAAGGCATTACGCCGGATGTTATTGTGGAACAGGTCCGGTTTGATAAATCCAAGACCATCAACAGCCGCCGCCGTTCGGAACATGATTTGCGCGGAAGTCTGGCCAATCCCAACGAGAAGAAAGACGAAAAAGACACCTCGAAAGATTCGAAAGCTGATAACAAGGATAAAGTCGGCGAAGATAGTGATGGGGACAAAAAGGATGAGGCCCGTCCCTTGACCACGGCACAGGAGGATTATCAGTTGAATTATGCGGTCAATCTGTTGCACGGCATGTCTATTGCCAGAAATGTTGATTGACGGAAAAAGGTCTGATGAAAAATGGGTGAGGCACCTGAATTAACCAGTATAACCCGCCGGAAAACCGTTCGACCGTTGGTCGCTGCATGGATGTTCGTGATCGTCCTGATGGCGACGGGGGCTATCTGGTTGTCTCTGTCTGATGATGTTGAAACGGCCCCGGAAGTTGCTCCGACACATGAGGCAAACGCGCCTTCGGGGGAAAATATTTCCATAGCCTTGGCGGATGATGTCGGTCACGGAACGGTACCCATATCTGCGACGGAAAATTCCGTGCCGGTGGGTGAAGAACAGCCTGCACATAAGGACTTAAGTTTGGTTAAGGCCCCTATTGATGGTCTGACCCATAAGGGCGCCAATGGGTTTCTGCCGGTTCTTGGCCCGGATTCCAAGGTCGCCTGGAAAGAATATGCCCGGCCGGTTGGCGCCGCAGGTCAGGCATCTGATGAACGGCCCCAGCTTGCCATAATTGTCACGGGTATTGGCCTGAACAGCCGGTCCAGCAATCTGGCATTGGCCCAATTACCGGGCGAAATAGATTTTGGCTTTTCGCCTTATGGCCGGAACTTACAGGTTTGGATGGATAAGGCGCGGGCCAAAGGCCATGAGGGTTTTTTGATGATCCCAACCGAGCCGGTCAGCTATCCGGAAAATGATCCCGGTCCCCATACTTTGCTGGCCGGAGCGCCGGAGCGGGATAATCTGAAAAAACTGGATTGGTTATTGTCACAGGTCACGGGCTATGTGGGGGTGATAAATGAAATGGGGTCAAAATTCACCACATCGGAAAAAGATGTTATGCCTATCCTGAACGACCTGAATGGACGGGGGTTGATGGTTTTGGACGCCAAATCCACCCGTTTCAGTGTGGTTGGTGCGGCGGCCCGGCGAATTTCCATGCCCAGGGCCATTAATAATCTTTATTTAGATAATCAGCTGAATGCCGCAGAAATCAGCCGTAATCTGACGGCGCTGGAAAATACCGCCCGGACATATGGCGTGGCCCTTGGCGTGGCCCGCGCCTTTCCCCTGACCATCAGGGAAATCGAAAAATGGGCAAGGGAACTTGAGGCGCGCGGTGTGGACCTTGTCCCGGTCACCGCTATCGCCAATCGTCAACCGATCCGGTAGTTATCAGGCTAAATCCGCAAAATATTTGTCACAAATACGGTTGGTGAAGGCCACCAGATTATCATGCTTTCGCGCGGCGTCAAATATGGGCGCGGTGAAGGTATCGGATAGTACCATCTGAGACAAAATTCCATAAGCAGCGGCATCCAGAGAAGAGGGCATATCCCCAAAAAAATATTCCTTGTCCCCCAGCGCATCGGACAGAGCCTTTAAATCCCACGTGCCAATTTCAGTGATTTCTGCTTTTGAATGGCGGCCAATGCCATGACTTTTCATGCCCTTAAGGACATTTTTGCGTACCATAGCCGGGACAAATAATTTTAAAGGAAAGGGCAGGTTGCCAAAGAACATCTGTCGGATAATGACCCAGTTATGATCCAATATCCATCGGGCATGGACCATCGTCCAATAGAGATTCTCATCAATCATTTTGATTAGACCATGGGCGGTTGCTTTTTGGGCATCTGTCAGATGACCATCAAGCATATGGTCATGCTTCTGTTCCAGATGCCGGATGATAAAGCTGGAATCAGCGATGGTTTGTCCATCGTCACGAATGAAGGGCAGCTTGTCCTTGGGTGACTTGCGCAGGTTATCGGGGCTGCTATGGGTCTCAAAGGGCAGTCCGGTCATCCTCAGGTAGGTTTCCACCTTGACGCAAAAGGGGCTTGGGTCACATATTTTTCCGCGTGGCCCAAAGTTGTATAATTCAATCATATTTTCGTCCCATTTATATTTTAATATTCACATGAAAAGTGTTCTATATTTGTTCTTTTGTCAAGTAAAGTTTTTTTGATCAAATGGCCAAAGAGGATTATAGTAATTCCGGTAAATAACGGATAATAGTAAATATGTTTATTAATCCTGATTCGCTGCCCTATCGTCCCTGTGTGGGGATGATGCTGCTGAATGATAAAGATGAGGTATTTGTTGCCCGGCGTATTGATACGACGGTTGAGGCATGGCAAATGCCGCAAGGTGGTATTGATGAAGGTGAGACCCCAATAGACGCTGTCTTTCGGGAAATGGAAGAAGAAATAGGCACCTGCAATGCCGAGATTATTCAGGAATATGACGGCTGGCTGGCCTATGACCTGCCGGATCATTTGGTTGGCAAGGTCTGGAAGGGAAAATACCGG
>DRKK01000038.1 GCA_011051815.1 Sphingomonadales bacterium
AAAGCACAGCAAGGGGATTTTTCAGAGGTTGACCGCCTGATGACCCTGCTGCGCGCGCCCTTTGACGATCAGATGGAATTTGAGGATTATGCCGCCCCGCCGCCCGACTGGGGCCGTCATCTGGAAATCAGCTGTTCGTCGTGACGGCCTTGCGGCTGAATATGGCGTAATAGGCCCCGGCCAGCAAAGACAGGCCAAGACCAATCCATAGCCACATCATCATGGGGAACTTCTTGACCACCATATTATATTCAATCGGCGGACCATTTCCTTTCCCCTCCGGGTAATTGACCGCAGGAAGCCAGACCTGAAGATCATAGCCAAGCCCCCGATAGATATAGGGGTTCAACATATGATCCCGGTCACGAGACATGCGGGCAAAGCGGTAATCCACCGCCTCGCAATATTGCCGGATCGGGCCGATGTCTGCGGCCACGGGCTTGCGGGCGTCTTCATAGAGGGTCTGCCCCTGATCGACGATTCTGTCCCCGTCCCGCAACCGCAAGGTGACCCCGGTCACCGCCCGAAACCGCGACAGGCTGTCTGTGCTGTCCACCGGGCGGCTGATGTGCAGACTTAAGTGATCGGAAATCGTGATCGGCTGGTCATAGGCGGCGGGAAAGGTTATTTTCCGCACGCTGTTACTGTCCAGAATAGTGGCGCAAAGGGCCGCAAAAAGGCCGATCATCACCCCCATATGGATAAGACCCACCGGGGCGATATAATTAAGCCATGCTTTCTCCCGCCCCTGCAAGCGGCCAATGGGCAGGGCATAGAGCAGGCTGGACAGGCTGAAATAAACCGTGCCGCCCAGCAACATATTCAGCAGATAAAAATTCCGCCGGGTCGCGCCAGAGGTCACGCCCGTCCCGTCATAGAATATCTGTAGGGGTTGAATATATTGTGCCAGCAGAAAGCTGATCACGACCGCCATCAGACTGACCCCCAAACGGTGGCGGAAATGGCGCAGGGGCAAAAAACGGTGGCCGCCAAAGATGGCAACCACGAATACTATCGGCACCAGAACCTCATTAACCCCGAAATTATCCACCGTCCATTTTTCATGCTGAAGTTTCAGCATATTGACAAAATCAGCGGAACTTACATTGGCAATCAGGGCAAAGAAAATCGGCGGCTTGTCCTTGGGTACATCCAGCAAAGCCCGCAGATAAGCCTCGCCCAGAAAATACACCCCGATCAGGCCAAAGACGAAAAAGCCCCATATGGCCAGCTGTATCATCAGCCGACCCTCCGTCATCCTGACCGGATTTCCTGCGCCGCGCCGGACGGACAGGGCCAATGCCACAATGGCCACAATCAACAGCGTCACAGAGATAAAGGCCAGCAACATCACCGATGTCTGGCCCAGATAGCGGTGGGAACTCATCAATTCGCCGTTGCGGGTCACCAGCATCGACCCCACGGCAGCGGCGGCCGTCAGCAGGGCGAGAAACGGCAGGCTGCGACCATAAGCGCCGCTCGGGTGATAGGCGCGCAGGCCATGTAGATACGCCGTCAACCAGCACCAGACCACAAAACTCGCGGTCTGTACCGGGTCCCAATGCCAAATCTGACCGTAAAAAAAATCTTCATAAGCCCACCACATACCACTGATCAACCCCGCCGACAGCACCACCCACGCCCATCGGCTGTAGCGCAGAGCAATCTCCTTCCACGGGCCTTTGCCCTTGACCAAAGCCTCTGCCGCCGCGCCCACCGGCACCAGCAGCAACAGATAGGTCACAAAGATCAGCGGCGGATGGATCGCCATCCAGAATTTGGTCAAATGCGCGTTCATCCCCTGATAGGGAGCATGGGCAAATTGCGCCGCCGTCGTCATTTCGAACGGTGACCAGATCAACAGCCCGGCCACAAAGGGGATCGTCATCAGAATAACCCCCGGCCCGGCCCATCCCGGATAGTTTATCAAACGTAAGTTGAAGGCGGACAGAAGAAATGACAAGAACAGCAAAGTTCCCTCCTCCCCGCCCCACAGAGTGGCGAGCTTCAGATAGAGCGGCAAATCCGGTGCGCTATACAGCCAGACATAGGCATAAGAAAAATGATCCAGACTCAGGTGATATAGAAGCGTTATGACCAATGCGGAAAGAAGCAGAAAACTCCCCCAAAGCAGCGGACGGCGATATTTCGGCAACCCTAACGCCCCCGCCAGCGAAGAAAGACACAATAGTATGGCAGCGGTGAAAATCATGCAGGGCTATTCCAGATTTTTTGATCATCAGCCGTATATTGATCATTTTCATTGATAAATATCAAGGCAAAAGCACCCGGCGGGTGATAGCTTTACTTAATCTTGAAGAATAACAGAAAGGATACGTTGATGAGCAATTTTATGCATAAGCTCGCCGAAGGCCTGCGCGCCCGTGAGCAATATCTCGAAGATCATTCCGCCCACCCGGTTTTTGAAAATAAGGACGAAAATGCCTTCGCCCTTGAATATGAGGCCTTGAAGGACGAGTTGAGGGCCTTTTCCGATCTGGTTAAAAAACTGGCCGACAGAGGCGAGGCTTTCGATGAAACATTCGAACGCAAAATCGAAAGCGAACATGAACAGCTATCGGTAAGAATAGAAGCCTGGGCAAAGGAACTTGAGAAGAAATAAGCGGCATCTGACACCCTCCGCTTAATCGATTTCTGGTGGCCTGCCACCCGAAGCTCGGAGAGAGCAGGGTGGTGGAGCTATGCGGGTTCGAACCGCAGACCTCTTCGCTGCCAGCGAAGCGCTCTCCCAACTGAGCTATAGCCCCTTATCCACTCTTCAAAATGGCCGAATCTTTGAGCTGATCGGCCCGCAATATTTATTATCCCCGAACCGTTTAATCAAGCGGAAAGATAAAAAATTTATTCGTCCGGTGTCTTTGGTGTCGGCGCAAGGACCACATCGGCCACATTGGTATCGTCATCATCGCTAAGGACAACCGTATTGTCATCGGCATCGATTTCAATATCATCGTCTTCAACCGCAACTTCCAGAAGTTCCTCTTCCGTATCTTCGGTCTTCTCTTCCGGCATCAGTTCAAGCGGTGCCATCTTACTTTTCAGAATGACCTCGGGTTTGAACTTATGTTCACAATCAATACAGACAATCGGTTCAAAATTGCCCAGGTCATAAAACCGTGTGCCGCATTTCGGGCACTGACGCTTGGTTCCCCATTCAGGATTAGCCAACGTAATTCTCCTTAAACCATATTCACAAGTTCATTCACGAAAGGCAATCACTTGCCACGGAAAAAGCCGACTGTCAAAGACTATTCGCAGATCAGGTTTTTTTTATCCCCAAAATACATATATTCGCTGGTCACTCTGACTAAAATTATGCTATCTGAGGCCCATGACAGACCTATTTTCCAGAAAAGCCCATAAACTCACCGGCACCGTCAGGGTTCCCGGTGATAAATCCATCTCCCATCGTGCGCTGATCATGGGGACAATGGCCATCGGACAAAGCCGAATATCCGGCCTGTTGGAGGGCGAGGATGTGCTCAATACCGCCCATGCCATGAGCGCCATGGGGGCGGAGATTACCCGCGAAAAAGACGGGGACTGGCGGGTCCACGGGGTCGGCATTGGCGGCCTGATCCAACCTGAAAAGTCGCTGGATATGGGCAATAGCGGCACCGGCGCACGACTGGTCATGGGGCTGGTGTCCAGCTATCCTTTTCGGACCGTCTTTACCGGTGATGCTTCCCTGTCCGGGCGGCCTATGAAGCGGGTCACA
>DRKK01000039.1 GCA_011051815.1 Sphingomonadales bacterium
AGAAGCATATGGAATATATCCGCGACCTTGGTCGTTATGCCGATGTGCCCCTGGACCGAATTATGGCCAGCTTCCGCGCCCTGAATCCAACCATCCTCATATCAGACTTCCTGAAAGGCGATTTCGCCAAAGAAGGCGCCCAGGAGGCCGTGGGGTAATGGTCATATTAATCTACATAATCTAATTCATTTCCCTGTTTAATGACTTATTAAACGTCGACTGCTAAAATGTTTGGGTATTCAAATAACAAACACTTAATAAATAAGAACTAGGCGTAATATGTGGAAACTCTATGGTTTTGGACTGTGGCTATTATTGCTACTTGCGATATCAGGCACCATATTATTACCGTCCAATGCCGAAGAAAATTCCATAACAGCGACCTCACCGTCCCAAACAGCGGACATCCTTTCTTCACTCAAAGAACAGGTAAATGCCGAACCTAAGCTGGCTTTGGAAAAAATTCGGACTATCCTTGATCAAAAGCCCTCATCCCTTTCGCTACAGAAAAAGATAGAATTGACGGGCTACCAATCCGGCGCCTATGAAAGATTAGGGAATTTTAAAAAAGGCCTGGAGGTCGGGCAGGCAGCGCTTGATCTTGCCAATAAACACAAAGTTGATAACCATATCGTCGCCTATATTCATAATGCTATTGGTAAAAACCAGGAAGGGATGGGGCAGATGTCCCAGTCCATGCAGTCCTATAAAAAAGCCTATAATGATTTTCAAGCTGCCAACGACCCCCGTGGCATGGCATCCGCCAAGTTAAATTTGGCTGGCCTATTCGTGGGAACCAAATTATTCAATGACGCGATTAGGGAATATGAAAAAGCTCTGTCGCTTCTGGACCCTGAAAGTGACAGATTCCTATATACAAGAACGCTAAATAATCTTGGGTTCACCCATATCGAAAATGGTGCCGCCGAAAAGGCTTTTAAATATCTTAAACTTGCCCGGGATTTATCCCAGAAAATGGGAAATAAGCTCGTCATCGCCTATACTTATGAAAATTCAGGAGAGGCCTATTATCATACCGGCCAATATGATAAATCAAAAGAATATCTCCTGTTTGCCCTTCAAATTGCCGAAAAGAATGGTATCGAACCTCTAATTACCGGCATTTACTATTATCTGGGTCTGATTGAATTTGCCCAGAAAGATTATTCCAAGTCAGAGAGCCATGCGGCCAAGGCCCTTAAAATGGCTCTCAAAAATGATGACGTCGGCAAGCTTCCCGGTCTCTATAACCT
This sequence comes from Sphingomonadales bacterium, assembly GCA_011051815.1. Taxonomy (GTDB): domain Bacteria; phylum Pseudomonadota; class Alphaproteobacteria; order Sphingomonadales; family Emcibacteraceae; genus Paremcibacter. Next base: position 1,254 of record DRKK01000039.1, read on the forward strand.
TCTGTCCAATCAGGCACGCCAAAAGAAAGACTATAAAACTGCTTTAGAGTATCAGGATTTAAAACAGAAATATGAAGAAATAGTCACCAACAAAAATATCGTGACGGCTCTTTCACTTCTGGAAACAGAATTTCAGCTGAAGGAACGTCAGCAAGAGATAACCCTGCTTCAACGGGATAATCAGATTCAAAAACTTTCCCTTCAAAAGGAAAAAGGATTCCGTTATCTGGGCGGTGGATTGGTGGTTATTCTGTTTTTAGGCGTCGGCTTTCTGCTCTATATTCTGCATATCAAATCACAGACAACAAAACTTGCCATCGCCCGGGAAGAAGATTTGATGGAATCAAAACTGGCGGCGGAAGCGGCCAATCGGGCGAAGTCTGAATTTCTATCCTATATGAGCCATGAACTGCGCACCCCGTTAAATGCCGTTATCGGTTTTTCTGAAACTCTGCGCCTGCCTGTCTTTGGCACCCTGACAGAAAAACAAACCGAATTTGTCGATTACATCCATGAAAGCGGCACATTACTACTCAAATTAATCAATGACTTGCTCCATCTGTCCAAGATTGAATCCGGAGCTGTTGACCTTGATTTAAAACAGCATGACATGTCCGAGATTATCCTGAATGTGATCCCTATGGTTCAACATATTCTGGACAAACGACAAATACATCTTCACGAAGAAAATATACAGAAAAACCTAAGTCCGGTCATTGTTGATAATATTCGCATGGATCAGATTCTGGTTAACCTGATCTCCAACGCCGTTAAATATGGCCACCGTGAGGGCAATATCTGGCTGTCGTTAAAAGAGATAAAAAACGGCCTGCGGATCTGCGTACGCGACGATGGCATCGGCATTGCAGAGGAACAGTTTGAAAATGTATTCACCCCCTTTAACCGGGCCGGGATGGAGCTTTCAGGCATTGAAGGCACCGGGGCGGGCCTGTCGATTGTCAAGGCATTGGTCGAAGCCATGGGCGGCACCATCGGTTTTGAAAGCAGGCTCGACAAAGGCACAACCTTCTGGATCGACATGCCCGTTGTTGATGAGTAACAACATATTATTACATCAAGTCCGCCCGCAATTTCGCCCAATAATCCAGCCGTTTTTTGATCTCGCGCTCGAACCCCCGCTCAAACGGGCGGTAAAATTCTTCGCGCTCCAAACCATCGGGGAAATAATCCTGACCTGAAAAGCCATGTTCGGTGTCATGGTCATAGGCGTAATCCTTGCCATATCCCATATCCTTCATCATTCCGGTCGGCGCGTTCAGGATATGCATGGGTGGGTTTAAGGAACCGGTATCTTTTGCCCGTTTTGTTACCGCCTTATAGGCCTTGTAGGCGGCATTGGATTTCGGCGCCGTACCCAGATAAATCACCGCCTGTGCCACATGCAAATCACCCTCCGGCGAACCAAGAAATTCATAGGCCTGCTTGGCGGCCAAGGTCTGAACAAGAGCGTTCGGATCCGCAAGGCCAATATCCTCGGCGGCAAAGCGCACAAGGCGGCGCAGGATATACAGCGGATCCTCGCCGCCCGCCAGCATCCGCGCTGTCCAATATAACGCCGCGTCGGTATCGGACCCGCGCAGGGATTTATGGAGGGCGGAAATCAGGTTATAATGCCCCTC
>DRKK01000040.1 GCA_011051815.1 Sphingomonadales bacterium
GGCGCGCATCTTATCACTCAGGACCAAACCCCGCACCTCTGCGGCAAGATCAGCATCCGTTGCAGAAGAAACCGCCTGTAACAAGCGGCCCCGCACGGTACCATCGGTTGATTTCAGGTAAAGATCCAGCAGATGGCGGCCAAAGTCAGTCCCCAAATCCTCTACCCCCACGATAAGCGCCCGGGATATAAGGTTGCTATCCACCCTGTCCCCATGTATCTGACCATCACTGCCGTAACCCACATAACGCTTTGCCATATTAGTTAATTTAGCTCTGAGTGCCTTGTCCTTGCCCACAAAGGCCAGATGGCCCACAAGAGCCTGACGCAGATTAATGACCTCACCAGTGTCATCTGCCTTGGCCTCAAAGCCGATGGCCAACAATTTTGGGCCGTAAAGTTTCACAGACAGAGCCGATAGTTTTGCCTTTTCCGCAACCGTTGTTGCCACCTTGTCATGCATGAAGGTCAAAGGCGTCATGGGCGTTGTCGCCACCCGATAGGACGGCGAAGCAATGATAGAGGGGGCCACCTCAACAAAAGCGGCAAAGTCCAGCTTGCCCGCATCCATGGCCGCCGTAAAGCTGTTGGTCAGGGACAGCATGCTTTCCGCCGACAGATCATTCTGGTGGCTGAACAACGCCGACCAGCCCGCCCCGTCAAGGGCGTAACGGTAATATCCGGCCCCGTTCAGGTTAGGCATTAGATAATCCAGCTTTCCCCTGTCTGGCAGGGTGACGGTCATTTTCTTCTGATCCAGTAGGGTGCAATATTTATGGGCCTTGCCATCAATGGCATAGCCGAAACAGGCGGGAAAAATCCATGACTTATCCGTATCCCCCGATGACCCAAGAGGGAAATAACGGGACTGAGCAATGGTCAGGACCGTATTCTCACCCTCATAGGCAGAGCGTATATCAAGATAGGGAATGCCCGGCTGCTCCAGAAAGCTGTTGAAGGCTGCCCGTACCTGTTCCATAGGAACCTTAGTGGATTTCTCGCCAATGGCGGTGATGAAATCGTTTGAGGTCGCATTCTTAAAAGCATAGCGGGTCATATAATTATGTATCCCGGCCCGAAATTCCTCAGGCCCCATGAAAGATTCGATCATGGCCAGAACCCCGCCGCCCTTTTGATAGGTAATCCCGTCAAAGGCGGTCACAATATCATCATTGCTTAAAATAGGCTGACGGATTTGCCGGGCACTGACCAGGCTATCCCCGCCCATGGCCCACAGGGAACCTCTGAGCAAACCCTGCCTGAATTTATACTGCGGCAGGATATTATCCAGCGCTGTTTGAGACATCCAGGTGGCAAAGGCCTCATTAAGCCAGATGTCATTCCACCAGACCGGCGTCACCAAATTACCAAACCATTGATGGGCCAGCTCATGCGCATGAACCCCCATATAGCGTTTTTTCAGGCCCAAAGAAGAATTCTCATCCAGCAAGAGCAACTGTTCCCGATAGGTGATCGCCCCGGCATTTTCCATGGCACCATAAGCAAAATCCGGTACCGCCAGAATGTCCAGCTTGGCATAAGGATAGGGAATTTGAAAATAATCTTCCAACACGCCAAGGATTTCTGCCGAATGTTCCAGCGCGTAAGTCAATTTACCCCCCTTGCCCTTTGTGGCAATCCCCCGTAGCGGTACAGTATGGTCCCGAACGGCGGTTTTGGGCATATCCTGCCACTCCACAACATCAAAAGGGCCAACCGCAAAGGCCACCAGATAAGACGGCAAAGGTTTGGTGGTGGCTAAGGCTATTTTGGTAAAGCCATCCCCCAAATCCGTCCGGGAAATTTCCGGTGTATTGCCCAGCCCCTCAAGTCCGGTGGGAACGGTCAGGCTCACATCAAACGGTACTTTGAAGCCCGGCTCGTCAAAACCCGGGAAGGCCCGGCGGGCATCAATGGCCTCAAACTGGGTATAGGTGTAATTATAATCGCCGTCTTTGACCCGGTAGATACCCTGCAAGGCGTCACTGACCTTGCCTTTATAGGTAATTTTAAGCTGTGCCTTGCCGGGACCAACTTTGACGGGAAAGGACAGTTTGGCAATACCAGTAGGATCAACCTGCGCGTAAGTCACGGGGATAGTCTTGCCATCTTCCAACGTCAGTTCAGCTTTGCTGACCGTTAAATCCTGACCGTGGAGCCACATAAAATCTGTTGTCACATCAAAGGTCAGGTCAATAGCCACCTGACCGCTAAAATCGCTGTTATCCGGAATGATTTTCAGGTCAATTTGATAGTGGGTCGGACGGATGCTTTGGGGCAACTGTCCTTTTGGTATATCAGCACTATAGGCTGGCCCCTGTTGTACATTCTGCTCACTACCACAGCTGGAAAGCGTCAGAGCCATAAGGATGGCTACGACCATTGTATGAAATTTAAACACGTTATTATCCCTTAACTTATATCTATTATATATGGCCCCTACACCCATCCGTAATTTACAATAACAAAAAAATTTAGCAAACCCTTTTACCGCTTTTCTTATCTCTGACAGACCTATAAACTAATTAATGTAATGAAGGATTGTTCATGGATATAAAAGATTTCAGAAAAAACGCCCATAACTTTGTCGACTGGATGGCCGACTATATGGAAAATATTGAAAGCTATCCGGTAAAACCCCCTACAAAACCGGGCGATATTCTGGCCCAACTTCCCGCTATGGCCCCGCAAACCCCGGAGCAGATGAACGATATTTTCAAGGATTTTCAGGATATTATCATGCCCGGCATGACCCATTGGCAACATCCGGGTTTTCTGGCCTATTTCCCGGCCAATGCCAGCCCGCCGTCCATCCTCGCCGAAATGCTCACCAGCACCGTCGCCGCCCAATGTATGAGCTGGCAGACCTCACCGGCGGCCACCGAACTGGAAGAACGGGTGCTGGACTGGCTGCGACAAATGATCGGCCTGCCCGATGATTTTCATGGGGTGATACAGGATACGGCCTCCACGGCCATGCTATCCGCCTTTCTCTGCGCCCGGGAGCGACTTAACGACTTTAAAACCAATCACAGCGGTTTGAATGACGCCGGGCGTCATTGCTGTTATGCCTCGGCTGAGGTTCATTCCTCCACCGACAAGGGCATCCGCATGGCCGGCCTCGGGTCGGATAACCTGCGCAAAATTCCGCTGGATGAGAATTTTTCCATGGTCCCCGCAGAATTGGACCGGGCCATAAAGGCCGATATTGACGCCGGACATAAGCCCACCTGTGTCATCGCCACATTGGGCAGCACCAGCCTGTCAGCCATTGATCCCCTGAAAGCCATCGGTGAGATTTGCCGGAAATATAATATCTGGCTCCATGTGGATGCGGCTTGGGCGGGCAGTGCGCTGGTCTTGCCGGAATTTCGCTGGATGATTGCGGGCATCGAAAATGCCGACAGCTTTGTCTTTAACCCCCATAAATGGTTGCTGACCCAGTTCGATTGCTCGGCCTTTTTCGTCCGGGATAAGGCCACATTGATCCGCACCTTTGAAATCCTGCCGGAATATCTGAAAACCCGCGAGGGGGATCAGGTGAATAATTACCGGGACTGGGGCCCGCAGCTGGGGCGGCGCTTCCGGGCGTTGAAATTATGGTTTGTCATTCGGTCATATGGGGTTACGGGATTACAGGACCATGTCCGCCGTCATATTGACATGACCCGCGCCTTGGCGGAACAGGTGGCCCAAGAAGAGGATTTTGAGCTTCTGGCCCCCAATCCGCTGGCCCTGTTCTGTTTCCGTTACCGCCCGGCGCATATGGCAGAGGGTGACCTTGATGCCCTGAATGAAAGGATTTTTGAGGCCATCAATGACAGCGGTGAGATATATCTGACCCAGACACGGATTAACGGTAAGTATGCTATCCGGCTGGTGAGCGGAGCCCCCCTGACCCGGCAAAAGCATCTGGACAAGGCGTGGCAAATCATCAAAAATATCAGCAGGTCTACAAAATAATGTTTTTTGCCAGATTGTTGCCGCATATGACAGGCATAGTAGGCGCAGACATGATCAAAGGTCGTAACCTATGACGAAAAAAGCCCTCCTGATAACCGGTCAGGAATCGGAAACCATCAGCACGCTGGCCCGGAATTTAATTCCGGCCGGGGGGCTAAGCCTGTTTGCCCGTCAGATGAAGCAGATGAAAGCCATCGGCGTTAACGAGATGCATATCATAACCGACTGGTTCGTGCCGGATTTCGAGCGGGAAATCAAA
>DRKK01000041.1 GCA_011051815.1 Sphingomonadales bacterium
AAGATTTCCCTGACGCCATAAAGAAAATTGCCAGAAGAACACCGCTGGAGCCTCCCATATTACGGGATATTATCCTGCTGAGGGCCATGTATAGTTCACAACTCTCATTATTGGGCAGGCCATCTACCACTGCGAGAATGGAACGGGCCGCCCCCCCAAAAGTTGACCCCGTATCACCATCCCCTATACGACTGTCTAAAAAATTGAGATCACCTTCCGCCTCAATCAGCATATTACACACCCCCCTCAGGACAGCCTCAACTGTTTGGTTCCGGGATGGCTTATAATCCTTTTTATACTCTTCCCCCGGCATTTTTATTATTTTTACTTTCTCCGGCACACAGATACCCGGCCAGGCAGATGCTCCTACATCTGCCAACAGAGCTTCTTTCCGGGCGTCATCAAGGACCAGCACGGAGATGGAAAACCCGTTCATATTCAGGGAAGTCATCAAATGCGCCGGCCCGATCAGCATGCTGGTTTTCTCTGCCAGTTCCGTACGCATATAGGCATTAACAAGAATATTCATCTCAAGAGGCGGCACAGATCCCAGATTATTCAAAATAACCGCATAATTTCCGGGGGCAACAACTGCCGCAAGTTTCTGACAAGCTGTCTCCATCAGCTTGTCTGCTTCTTCAAGGGCAATTTTTGAAAAACCCGGCTCTCCATGAATTCCTAGGCCAAGCTCTGCCTCATCCTGTCCAAGGTAATCATCCTTTACATTTCCCGGCACCGTACAGCTATCCAGTGACAGGCCAATGGAATAGCAAACTGATATCGTAGCCTCTGCAGCCTTTTTAATTGCCTCAAGGCTCTTTCCCTTCTTCGACAGATAACCGGCTATTTTATGAACGAACAATGTTCCGGCAACACCCCGGGGTTGATCCGCATCAGGAATAGCAATGTCATCTGCAACGATTACCATATCCACCTTTATCCCCAAAATCTTTGCCCGTTCAGCAGCCAAACCAAAATTAAGCCTGTCTCCGGTGTAATTCTTCACAATAAGAAGACAACCAGCCTCACCCGTAACGGCCATAATTGCCGACAATACTGCCTCAACACTGGGGGATGCAAAAACCTCTCCGCATACTGCAGCCGTTAGCATACCCGCGCCAACAAAACCTGCATGAGCCGGTTCATGTCCCGAACCGCCGCCGGAAATCAGGGCTACCCGCGATTTGTCCCAGTCTGTCCTGACAATAACCTTAGTATGGGGATAACCATCCAGACGCGCCAACCCATCGGTAAGAGTGGCGACCAGAAACCCATCCAGAGATTCCGTGACAATATTATTTTTCGCATTAATAAAATGTTTCATAGCATCACCCAGCAATAAATTCGGATATCAAATGATTAACATCCTTGGCCGCCTCCATATGAACCATATGCCCGACACCCTCCAAAACAGTCACCTGCAAAACATTCGGCAAAGCTTTAGCCTGTATGACCGGCGCGACCTGATCCTCTTGTCCCCATATTATCTGAACCGGCATGGGTAATTGTGACAGGTCTTGTTCTGGAATATTGCCCTTTTTATTTAATACGGCATTATCCGCAATCTTGCGCAAACATTCCTCTGCCCCTTCCATACGCCTTGCTTTCAATACGTCCTCTATCATATCGTGATTTACCATATCCCTGTCAGCAAACAGCTGTTGCATATAGGGTTTCAATATCTTCCGCCGCTTTGCCCCAAGGAAACCTTCAATATAGTCCCGATTGACTTCAGTTCCGCTCCCAAGACCGGCTATCAATGTCAGAGAAGCCAACCGATCAGGATATTTCACTGCCAGAGATGCTGCAACAGCCGCCCCCAAAGAATGGCCAACAACATGAGCTATTGATATATCAACAGCCGTCATGAATTTAGCAATTGCCCCAGCCATGAAATTAAAACTACCATCACCAACTTCCTTAACGGACTCTCCATGCCCCGGCAGATCCAGCGCATAAACCTCGTTATATTGAGAGAGATCATAGCTATTGAACAGCCACCCTTTCCGGTCACCACCAAAGCCATGTATTAAAATAACCGGCAAGTCACTATCCTCAGCCTGCGAAGGCTGATAATCATACGCTATCGTAATATCTCCGTCTAATTCCACCGTTAATGGCCCCTCATCTGCCTTAGCCACATTGTCCGAAGGAATAAAATTCTGCTGGAATTCTACAATAAACTCATCAATTATTTGTTCTGTCATATCCACCTGCGTTATAACCCCAAGCAAGGCTCCCACCTGTAGTTCCTCACCGAGCTGAGCAACCTTGCGGGCAAGTTTGCCATCGCAAGGTGCCTCCAGCACATTGACGGTTTTTTCAGTCTCAATCTCCAGTATCTCGTCACGCTGCTTAATTTCATTCCCCTCATCCTCAAGCCAGCCAACTACTTTTCCCGCAGTCATGGACATACCCCATTTCGGCATTGTCAGGGCGGCAATATTCTTCTTGCCCATCAATCAGCCCTCCCCATAACCATATGAACCGCTTTAATAACCCGCGCGGCATTTGGAATATAAAGATTTTCAAAGTTAGGCGCAGCCGCAATCGGTACATGGGGTGGCGTAACTTTCATGATGGGTGCCTTCAAAAAAGAAAAGCCCTCTTCCGCAACAATAGCCGCGATATCGGAAGCCATGCCGCACCGCGGACCTGACTCATCCACAATCACCAACCGGCCGGTTTCTTCCACAGATTCCAGTATGGATTCTACATCCAGCGGGGTTGTCGTCCGGGGGTCAACAACCTCACACTCGATACCCTCCAGAGCCAGATCAGCCGCCGCTTCCATAGCAATATGAACCATTCGGGACAAGGCCACGATGGTGACATCTTCCCCCTCCCGGACAAAGCAAGCCTCTCCAAAGGGAATAGTGTAAGGCGCATCTGGCACGTCCTGTGTCATTTCATAGAGTAATTTATGCTCACAAAAAATAACAGGATCATTATCCCTTATGGCAGTTGCGAGCAGTCCTTTAACGTCATAAGGGCATGATGGCACAATAACTTTCAGGCCGGAAAAATAACTGAATATGGGATACAGGCATTGAGAATGCTGGGCACTGATAGACAGCCCCGCCCCGATCATAGTCCGAATGGTCAAGGGAATCCTATCCTGCCCACCATACATATAACGGTATTTAGCCGCTTGATTTACCACCTGATCAAAGCATACCCCGATAAAATCATTAAACATCAGGTCCGCTATGGGCCGCAAACCACTGGCAGCCGCCCCGATAGCCATGCCCATATAACCTGCCTCACTAATCGGCGTGTCCAGCACCCTGTCATTTCCAAATTCTGCCAATAGCCCCTTGGTCACAGCCATTGGACCACCCCATGCATCCTCCTCCCCCCCGGCACCAGCGCCCCCTGCCACATCTTCACCAATCAGGATAACAGAAGAATCCCGCCGCATTTCCTGTAAAATAGCCTCATTAACAGCCTGCCTGTAGGTTTTTTTTGACATATTCAGTTATCCTGATTTAATTACTCAGACAATCGCTTGCATATATATATTTCATAAATTCCTCATCTCCGGGGAAAGGAGCCGCTTTGGCTTTCGTATAAACATCGTCTATCAGTACCGCTACCTCATCATCAATCACATCCAGTTGCACCACATCCCCTGCTATCTCTGCGGCAAATACATTCCTGAATCTTTTTAAACAATCATTATTCTTGCGGTATTCCTCGACCTCACCTTTCGGCCGGTAACTTTGGGAATCACCTTCAAAGTGACCATAATATCGCCGTAGCTTCAATTCTATGAGACTTGGGCCATCACCGGATCTTGCCCGGATAGCTGCCTCATAAACGGCCTCATAAACGGCAAAATAATCATGGCCATCTACCATCACCCCCGGCATATCATAAGCTGCCGCACGCTTATATATATCCTTGCCGGCAATGGCATAGTCTGCGCCCGTGGCCTCCGCATAACCATTATTTTCAAATACAATGACAAGGGGCAGCTTCCAGATTGATGCCATATTCAGAGCTTCTGACACGACACCCTGATTAATAGCCCCATCCCCGACAAGGGCAACAGCAATGCCGCCTGTTCCTTTGCTTCGTGCAGCCAGTGCCGCGCCGCATCCCAACGCAACCCCACTGCCGACACCGCTATTTGCCCCCCACAGGCCCACCTCCACATCATGCAAATGTGCCGAACCACCGCGCCCAC
>DRKK01000042.1 GCA_011051815.1 Sphingomonadales bacterium
AAGGATGAGGCAGGGCGGCCCCTGTCGCTGGCCTACCGTATTATCAACCGTGACCGGGACGGCAAATATGAGATTGAGAAACATATCTTCACTGACCCGGCGCGCAATGTGCTTTTCCTGCGGGTTATCTTTCGGGCTTTGCAAGGCGAGATTACACCCTATCTGATCCTCAACCCCCATATGGCCAATACGGGCAGCGACGACCACGCCGCCGTGGGGGCGGACGCCCTTTATGCCAGTGAGGGCGATGTTTCTCTGACGATGAAATCTTCCGGTGCCTTTGTGAAAAGCTCTGCGGGTTTTGTGGGAATCTCGGACGGCCTGACGGATTTACGGGATAATGGTCAGATGGATTGGACCTATGACACCACGGGTCCGGCGAGTGGTAATGTGGCTCTGACCGCCGAACTTTCCCCGCTTGCATCCGGTGAAGTGACCTATGATTTCACCATAGGTTTTGGTCAGACGGCCAAGGCCAGCGCACAGGCGGCGGAGCAATCTCTGGCCACCGGATATGATGCTATACTGGCCCGCTATAACAAGGGCTGGCAGGAGTATCTGGCGGGCCTTTCTGCCCTGCCGCAAATGGTGGGGACGACCACTGATGGCGGCAAATTACTTTATACCAGTGCCATGGTTTTGAAAGCACAGGAGGATAAGACTTATCCCGGAGCCTTGATCGCGTCCCTGTCTAACCCTTGGGGGGAGACCGTATCGGCGGAGGAAAGCGCCACAGGCTATAAAGCAGTCTGGCCCCGGGATTTTTACCAATGCGCTATGGCTTTTTTGGCCCTCGGCGACCATGAAACACCGCTCAAGGCCTTTGAATATCTGAAGAAAGTTCAGGTAACGGACAAGACGCCGGGCAATAAGGGGGCCACCGGGTGGTTCCTGCAAAAAAACCATGTGGACGGGGTTCTGGAATGGGTCGGGGTTCAGCTGGACCAGACGGCCATGCCGATCATGCTGGGCTGGAAGCTCTATGAGGCAGGCATCCTGTCCGATGAACAGATGGTAAAATGGTACCGGGAGATGCTGAAACCGGCGGCAGATTTTCTGGTGCGCGGCGGCGAGGTCAATGTGGACTGGAACAAATGGCAGGTCACGCCGCCCCTGACCCAGCAGGAACGCTGGGAGGAACAGACCGGATACAGCCCATCCACCACCGCCGCCATCATTGCCGGGCTGGTCAGTGCCGCCGATATGGCCCGGCTCGCCGGGGATGAGGCGGGGGCGACGCTTTATCTGAAAACAGCCGATGACTATGCGGCCAAAATTGAACCCCGCATGTTTACCACGGCGGGGGTCTATGGCAATGGCCGTTATTTCCTGCGTATTACCGCCAACGAAAACCCCGATGATGACGGGGTAGTGACCAAAAATAACGGGCGGGCCGTCATGAAAGAACAGAAGATTCTGGACGGCGGTTTTCTGGAGCTGGTCCGTTACGGGGTGCGGCGTGCCGATGACGGGGCTATTCTGGATACGTTGCCTGAATTTGATGATCAGACCCGCGTGGATGCTTTCCGGGTGAAATATGATTTCACTTTTGCCGGGGTGGCGGGCAAATTCCCCGGTTGGCGGCGCTACGGCAATGACGGTTACGGGGAAGATGCTGATGATGGCCTGAATTACGGCAGGATGACACCGGGGCAACGGGGCCGGGTCTGGCCATTTTTTACCGGAGAGCGCGGCCATTATGAACTGGCGCGGCTCAGGGTAGAAAATGCGACTGTTCCTGCGGATAAAATAGAGGCTTTGAAAAACACCTATGTCAAGGCCATGGAGTTGTTCGCCAATGAGGGGATGATGTTGCCGGAACAGGTTTGGGACGGGGTCGGGGCAAACAGCCCCAATCATTATACTATTGGTGAGGGCACCAATTCGGCAACCCCGCTGGCCTGGACACACGCGGAATATGTCAAGCTGGTCCGGTCATTGAAAGATGGTCAGGTCTGGGATTATTATCCGCCCGTGGGCAAGCGATACGGCAAATGACTACCTAAGATTTGCCCCGCAGGAATCCCGGATAATCAGCTTTGCCGGCATCAGGATGGAGCTTACATCCTCGCCCCGGATCAGTTTCAGGATATTATCCACCAACAGCTCCCCGGCGAGCTTGGTATCCTGTTGCACGGTGGTCAGGGGCGGGTTGGTATAGGAGGCGGTCGGGATATTATCAAAACCGACCACGGCTACATCTTCCGGCACCCGTTTGCCATGTTCCTGCAATGCTTTGATAGCCCCGATGGCGATCAGGTCGCTGGCCCCGAATATGGCATCAAACTGTAATTTGCCTTTCAGCAATTCTATAGTGGCCTCATAGCCCATTTCTTCGGAGGTATCCGCATCAATCTGGAGCTTTGGATTGACGATCAATCCGGCCTCAAGCAGGGCCTTCACATAGCCCTGATAACGCTGGTTAAATTCCGGCCGATGTTCGGAGGCAATGCCGAGAAAAGCAATTTTCTTATGACCCAGATCGGTCAGATGCTTGATGCTCAGATAAGCACTATTCAGATTGTCACAGCCAATGAAATGCCCCGGCTGTTTTGCCAGAACCGGACCCCATGTGATGAAATGAGCCCCCATCCTGTCCAGATGAGCAATTTTCTCCA
>DRKK01000043.1 GCA_011051815.1 Sphingomonadales bacterium
ACTATTTATGCCCTGTCGCGGCGTCATGACGTCACGGTCCGTGAAATCATACGGGCCAACCACCTGAAACCGCCTTATCTGCTTTATCCGGGGCAAAAACTGAAAAGTTCGGGCACAGGCCTTCATGTGGTCCGAAAGGGGGATACTATATATAGCCTGTCACGGAAATACCGGGTGGATATGACCAGCTTTGCCCGTCTGAACCGTTTGAAACGTCCCTTTATTCTGTCCATTGGCCAAAAATTGAAAGTGCCGGGTGGAATAGTCCCAAGGACCCGCCGCGCTGCACTTCCCCCGCCGCCGCCACGAAGCGGCAAGGGCTTTATGTGGCCGGTGAAGGGGCCGTTATTGTCCTCTTACGGTCCAAAGGCAAAGGGCTATCACAATGACGGTATCAATATAGCCGCCAAGACAGGCAGTTACGTGCGGGCAGCGGAAAGCGGAGTTGTGGTTCATGCGGGGCGCAAGATAAAGGGGTTCGGGCAATTGATATTGCTCCGCCACAGCAACGGCTGGATTACGGCCTATGCCCATAATTCGGTGATTCTGATCAAAAAAGGCCAATCGGTTAAGCGGGGACAGGCCATTGCCCGCGTCGGCTCATCCGGTGGGGTAAAACGTCCTCAACTCCATTTCGAAATGCGTAAAGGCGCACGGGCGGTCAATCCGGTTAAATATTTAAGTTAGCCTGATTCTCATCCGCCCGGCGATATCCTGTATAAATTGCCAGGCAACGCGACCGGATCTTGCTCCTCTCGTGCGGGACCATTCTAGGGCTTTTGCGCGTATATCATCCCGGTCCAGATCAATCTTATAATGATCCATATAACCATAAATCATGGACAGATAGTCATCCTGACTGCAGCCATGAAACCCGAGCCACAGTCCGAAACGGTCCGAGAGCGAGACTTTTTCCTCAACTGATTCGGCGGGGTTTATAGTAGTTGACCGTTCATTCTCAATCATTTCGCGGGGCATGAGGTGGCGACGATTAGACGTGGCGTAAAAAATCACATTTTCAGGCCGCCCTTCTATACCGCCCTCCAAAACCGCTTTCAGGGATTTATAACTGCTGTCCTCAAGGTCAAATGACAGGTCATCACAAAAAAGGATTACCCGTCGCTCTGTTACGCGCAGACAGTCCAGAAGGCGGGGCAGGGTTGGAATATCCTCCCGATGAATTTCTATCAAGGCCAGTTTAGCCCCATCTGTGGTCCGTACTTCCGCGTGAACTGCCTTGACCAGAGAACTTTTTCCCATGCCCCTCGCGCCCCAGAGCAGAGCATTATTAGCCGGAAAACCATCGGCAAACTGCCGGGTATTTTGAATCAGAATATCCCGGACATGATCAATGCCTTTTAACAGGTTAAGGTTAATGTGATTTACGTTTGTGACAGGCAGTAATTGGTCTGGTTCTATTGTCCATACAAAGGCATCTGCGCCCTCTGGACACGGTTTTTTTTGATCGGGCGGGGCCAATCGTTCCAGAGCCTCTGCGATGCGTTTCAAGCTGTCTTCATCGGTTTTTATTGTCATGATTATCTCATTAACACATGAAAAGACTAATATAAACATATTCGGCCTTGTTTTTATGTCATATCCTGCCTATATGCCATTGAAGTTGAAAAAAAACCTGTGGCCTGTATAGTGCCGCCTTTATGTGTTTCAGAGGAAAAAACTATGTTTATATCAGAAGCTTTTGCCCAGGCCGCCGGTGGCGCGGGGGAACCAAGTGCATTCATGCAATTTCTACCCTTCATTCTTATCATCGGGGTGTTTTATTTCCTGATGATCCGGCCACAGCAAAAACGGGCCAAGGAACATAAGGCTATGGTTGCGGCTCTGCGGCGCGGTGACAATGTCATCACTCAGGGCGGCATTATCGCCAAAGTATCAAAGGTGATTGATGACAATGAAGTTGAAGTTGAAATTTCATCCGGGGTAAAGATCAAGGTGATCCGCTCTACCATCACCACGGTAATGGGAAAACCCGCCCCGGCCAACGATACCGTCGACAAGAAATAATCGGACCCGTAACATGCTTGAATATCCCCGATGGAAAGTGATCCTGATCTGTCTGTTATCCGTGATGGGCATTTTGGCCGCTGTGCCGAATTTTCTCAGCGATGAACAGTTAAAAAGCTATCCGGATTTTTTACCACAGAGCCGCGTAACATTGGGGCTTGATCTACAGGGCGGAGTCCATCTGTTGATGGAGGCGGACCTGACAGAGGTCAGGAAAGAAAAACTGGAAAGCAAGCGCGGTGAAATTCGGGATGCCTTGCGCGCCGAGAAGATCGTATTGCGTAGTTCTTTGCGAAATAACAGTATTCATATTAATCTGACCGATAAAAGTCAGACTGAAAAAGCGATGGATGTTATCGGGGATACTGTTGAACTTCTTGGGGCCTCCCTGACCGGGGCCGGGGTGCCGGACATTGAATATCATGTGGCCGACAATGGCACGATTGTGGTTAACCTGACCGAAGAAGGTCTCGCCATGCGGGCCGATGATGTGATCACCCAGTCCATTGAGGTTATCCGTCGACGTATTGATGGTATGGGCACCACCGAGCCTAATATCCAAAAACAGGGCACAGGTCGCATTCTGGTACAGGTACCAGGATTTGATGACCCGCAAAAACTTAAAAAAATTATTGGCAAGACCGCAAAATTGACCTTTCAACTGGTCAATAGCGCCGTGGGGCCGGGAGACAGGGTTCCCCCAGGCTATGAACGTTTTCCCATGGCGGAAAGCGAACGCGGTAAGGGCCTGCCGGAAAGCATTGTAGTCAGCAGACGTAAGATATTAACCGGGGAAAATCTGGTTGATGCGGGGCTCGGTTATGACCGGGACAATCGTCCGGTGGTCAGCTTTCGTTTTGATAACAAAGGCGGCAAGAGGTTTGCCGATGTTACCCGTAAAAATGTTGGCCGGCAATTCGCGATCATTCTGGATAATGTGGTTATCAGCGCGCCGAATATTCAAACCGCTATTTTAGGCGGGTCGGGAATCATTACAGGTAATTTCACGGTGGAAAGCGCCAGCGAACTGGGCCTGTTGCTGAGGGCAGGGGCTTTGCCTGCCCGGCTGACTGTGGTTGAAGAAAGAACCGTCGGGCCGGATCTTGGTTCCGTTAATATTGAGGCCGGTAAAATTGCCGCCATTATCGGACTTTTGGCGGTGATGGTCTATATCACGCTGACTTATGGTATGTTTGGCGTGGTGGCTAATTTTGCGCTTATGATTAATATCGGCCTGATGTTCGGGCTGTTATCTACACTGGGGGCCACATTGACCATGCCGGGGGTGGCCGGGATTGTCCTGACTGTTGGGATGGCGGTAGATGCCAATGTTTTGATTTTTGAACGGGTGCGTGAGGAATTCAAGGGCGGCAAAAAAGCCCTTTCCGCATTGAATACGGGCTATGAAAAAGCATTCAGCACCATCGTTGATGCCAATGTGACCACATTTATTGCGGCCCTGATCTTGTTTCAGTTCGGTTCTGGTCCTATCAAGGGCTTTGCGGTCACACTTGCTATCGGGATAGCCACCTCCATGTTTACGGCGGTGAGCCTGTCAAAAATGATTATTTCTGCTTGGGCCGTCCGCAAACGCCCAACCACATTGAAGATATAAGGGGCGTTTGACATGCTATTAAAACTGGTTCCAGACGATACTCATATCAAGTTTATTGATTACCGCAAAATAGCCTATGTGTTATCTGTCGTGATGATTATCGCTTCGTTTGGTTTTTATTTCACCAAGGGCTTGAATTACGGCATTGATTTCGAAGGCGGGATCATGATCGAGGTTGGCACAGAAGCGCCTGCTGATATTG
>DRKK01000044.1 GCA_011051815.1 Sphingomonadales bacterium
CATCCGGTCTTTCATAAAAGAATGCCCTGATTTGGACTGGATTGCCTGCCCGCCAATTGCGTTCACAAGATCAATAGTGTTCCAGATCAAACGTGGGTCATATATGATTTTTTCATCGGGATGTTTTTGCAGAAAAGCCTCTGCCAACAGGCCAACGACATAATAGCTGTCAATGAATTGGCCCTGTTCATCAAACAGGAAACAACGGTCAAAATCACCGTCCCACGCGATACCCATATCGGCCCTATGCTCCAACACGGCATCACGTGTATCTTCGCGGTTTTCAACGAGCATGGGATTTGGAATACCATTGGGAAAATTTCCATCCGGTTCATGATTTACCTTAACCAATTCTATGGGCATATTTAAGGCTTTAAAACGATCTTCCAAAGCATCAACCACAGGCCCCGCCGCCCCGTTACCCGCATTAACCACCAGTTTAAGCGGCTTAAAATTACAAACATCAACATAGGTCATTAAATGATCAATATAGGCATCAAGAACAGATTTTTGTGTGATAGATCCCTTGATTTCAGGCTCACGAAAAATATTCTCCTCCGCAATGCGCTGAATATCCATGAGGCCGTTATCACAGCTAATCGGCCGTGACCCTTCCCGCACCAGTTTCATGCCATTGTAATCCATGGGATTGTGGCTGGCCGTAACCTCAACACCGCCATCAACACTTAAGTAATTAGTGGCAAAATAAATCTCTTCGGTACCCGTCATGCCAAGGTCGATAACATTGATACCGGAATCCATAAGCCCCTTTGATACAGCCCGCTTGAGTTCCTCAGATGTCGGACGAACATCGCCGCCAATTACTACCGTTTTGGGTTTTCCTGTTGGGTGAAGAAATTCCCCAAACGCCCGCCCGATACGATAAGCGATCTGTTCATTAAGTTCTTCACCAAGCTGCCCACGAATATCATAGGCTTTAAAACAGGTGAGTAATGTCATAATGACTACTTTCTAAAATACATAAGAACTTGACGTTCTTCACTCGGATAATAAATTAATGATTTCGATACATGAGCAGATAGAATGATAATCCGTTCTGCCCATAGCGACTAATGAGGGGGCAATGGTTTTATTGTCATGCGTCAGGTTGCGGTGCCAGCATTTTTGCTCATGGTCAATCATATATGTCCAAGCATATTGCCAGAATTGATGATAAATGCACCAATATACATGGTTCTCCTGCTGTGTGGCCAGCAAAGCGGCGGCAACGATAGTTTCTGCCTGCACCCAACTATATTTACCGTTGCTGCATATCTCGCCTGAAGGTGAAAAGCCATAATAAAGCCCGCCGTAATCACGATCAAAAGACACCTCCAACGCCTTGTCAAAGAGGGCCTTCGCCCGGACCCCCAACCAGTCGTGAGGGCTGTGTTTATTGATCAGCAACAGCAACTTGGCCCATTCGGTAAAATGACCCGGCTGGTACCCCCAAGGGCGGAGTTTATTTTCTGTATCCCCGGCGTTATATACAAAGTCAACAAGCCAATGGTCATTATAATGCTCCCATATCTTGCCATCACATTGTGCGGCAAGCTCCACAGTGATCCGTTTGGCAAGGGTAATAGCACGCCCCAGATAATGTTTTCTTCCGGTCGCCTCATAAGCACTGATTAAAGCCTCGCAACAATGCATATTGGAGTTCTGCCCCCGATATGGTGACACTGCTTTCAGGCCCTCATCCATGACTTCAACATATAATTGATCTTGTTCCCGCCAGAAATGACGTTCCATAAACTGAAAAGTCTCCTCAATATAGTCATATATCTCCGTGGCCCCGGCCCCATAGGTTCGGGCATAAGCCATCAAAACAAAGGCGACACCGTAACAATGATTATCACCATCACTGACCTGCCCTTCCTCAAGTATCCACGCATATCCTCCGGTTTTACCATTGCGATGACCATTCCGCAGGAAGGCCACGCCGTGCCGCGCTGCTTCCAGAAAATCCGGGTCAGAAAACTGTTTTGCGGCGACAGCAAAATTTATCGTTAAGCGACTGCTGCTCACCAAATGTTTTTGACTATTACTGCTACTGACTTTTCCATCCATATTAAAATGCTGGAAATAGCCCCCCGATGCGTCAATACATTGCGGATAATAAAAGCTCAATATTGACCGCACATGATCAGCCAGAAACGCCTTCGAGCGAAAATTGGGCTGAGAAATATCTTTATTCAAAGTCTGCATTATTTCAAACTCATTACATGGGCTTGATGGGCTAATATCAAGGCACCTCTGGTTGCAGCTTCTCCTTCAAGGGAGGTTGGCGCAATATATTGCTCTATGGTCGTGCCATTGAATGGAGCCGCATATTCCTGCATCTTTGACATGAAAAATTGCCGAATTAGGGGAAATAACTGTTTCTGATGCATAACACCGCCGCCCATGATTATTTTTTCAGGGGCATAACAATAGGTCAAATTTACACATAAAATGGCCAGATATTGCGCTTCGAGCTCCCATGCGGAGTGATCCGGTTCCAGCTCTTCAGCCGGACGTCCCGACCGCGCCTTAATCGCTGTACCGGATGCCAAACCTTCCAGGCAATCTGCGTGATAGGGGCAAGAGCCCTTAAAGCTGTCCTGTGCCGCATCATGAGGCACCAGCATATGACCTATTTCCGGATGGCCCCGATCATTCAACAATTCCCCATTAACGTAAACGCCTCCCCCAATGCCTGTACCAACAGTAATATAAACAAAATTATCGCAGCCTTTGGCGGTGCCAAAGTGATACTCCCCAAGAGCCGCTGCATTCACATCACTTTGAAAGGCTATTGGAACGTCAAATATAGCCGAAAAATAACCAACAATATCCCTGCGTGACCATCCGGGCTTTGTGGTTGCCAGAATTTGCCCGTAATTTTCTGATGCCCTATTAAGGTTAATCGGCCCGAACTGGGCAATTCCCACAGCCTGTATCGGGCCGTGGGTTAAAATATTTTCTTTGAAAAATTCAGATACCCGGCCCAAGGTTTCCTGAGGGTTTGAGGTTGGAAAGGACTGGCGCGTAATAATATTTCCATTGCCATTCCCGATGACACAATTAAACTTTGTGCCACCTGCCTCCAAGCCACCGAATAA
>DRKK01000045.1 GCA_011051815.1 Sphingomonadales bacterium
GCCTTGCCATTGATAATCCCCAATATGCCCTTTTCCGGACAGGCCGTAACACAGGATGCACAGCCAAGGCATTTAACAGGATCAATCACAGGATGAAGGGACGGCGGTTCAATAAGTCCCGCCGAAAATTCTTCCTCTTTGCGCAGGCGACTATTTTTTTCCCGCCGAATTTTCTTGGCAAAATATATACCGAATACACTTGCCACGATCACACCGTACACAAGCCATTCAGTTCCAAACTCAAATGACATATTTCTTTATTTCCCTGCCTCCGGAGGCACAAAACACCATAAATGTGCCTAAATTATGTCCTAATCAGCTCCTATAAATTTCTAAGGGAACTTCCCTTCCAAACTATTAATAAGCACATTATTAATCACACATATGGAAATAAAACATTATTAATGTGTAAAATTATATGGAATAATATACGCTTTATTAAAAGACATTTTGAATAGTGTCCCAACATTACGATTTGAGATATAACGCCCCACGCATGAAAAAATATTTAATTGTACTAGCCGCCCTCTTATTTCTCGGGCAGATTTTCTGGATTACCCAGTCACATGACGCTGCCATTGAAACCGGAAAAAATGTTGCAAGATTTCCGGATTTCACTCTGCCTTCCCTGTTTGAACCAGATAAAAATATTGTTCATGCCGATCTTGAAGCGCAAAATATAAAAATTGTTAATTTCTTCGCCTCATGGTGCGGACCCTGCAAGGTGGAGCACCCCCTGTTGATGGATCTGGCCGAAAAGAATCTGGCCATATTGGGGATAAATTATCAGGACAGTCAGAAAGCCGCCCGCTTGTTTTTGAAAAACAAGGGCAATCCTTACCAGATAACCGCTTGGGACGAGAGGGGAAATCAAGGGATGAAATGGGGTATCATGAGCATCCCCCAGACCTTTGTCATAGACCAGAAAGGGCATATTCTCTATCATAAATCCGGGCGATTGCATCCGGATGATATTACGAAATATATATTGCCCCTGTTTAAAAATATTACGCCAGAAAGTTCATAAAGGAATTCACATGCCACTGCTTATTTTAATCGCCGCATCCGCCCTTAGTGCCGTCATCATCCTCTATGCCTTATGGTCATGGGCCGGAGAGAATTCAGGCCGCAAGGCTTTTGTCATGCTGCTGGCCGGGGTAGCCTTGATTTTACCCGGTAGTTTTAAATATTTTTACGGCCCTCATGATGAAGGCGCTCTGCCCGATAATCTTATCCAGCCCGGCGAATTGCCTGATGTGAAAAAGTCCATCTGGTCCGGCGGCACATCACAGATGCCCGTACAAGGTTCCTCTTCCGGCGCGAAGGATATGTCCATGTCAGGCGTGACCGCACGGCTTGAAGCAAAATTGAAAGATAATCCCGATGACCTCGATGGCTGGATATTGCTTGGCCGTTCCTATGCCGCGCTCGGCGACCCGGAAAAGGCCGTCAGCCTGTTTAACAAGAAAATCGCCGAGAACCCCGAGAATGTTAATCTTGTTGTCTCCTACGGCGAAACCCTGACTAAATTGAACAGCGGTATCATCACCGATGAGGCCCGGGGCCTGTTTCAGAAGGCCCTGACCTTAGAGCCTAACCAGCCACGGGCGGAATATAATCTTGCCCTCTATGACATTCAGCATGACCAGAATCAAGAAGCCTATGACCGACTTAAAAAACTTCTGGACTCCGCCCCGGCCAATGCCCCATGGGCCGCTCAAATCCGGGAGAGAATGACGCTGGCCGGTGAAAAACTCGGTCTGGTAACGCAGGCCCCCAACCCCACCGCCGAACAGGTGGCCGCCGCCAAAAGCATGTCCCCCGATGATCAAAATGCCTTCATCCGCACCATGGTCGGTAATCTGGCGGCCAAGCTGAAAGAAAATCCCAATGATCTTCAAGGCTGGCTCCGGCTCGGCAAATCCTATGAGGTTTTACAAGACTGGTCAAAAGCCACCTTTGCCTATGATCAGGCTTTAAAACTCAGCCCGAATGACGCCAGCATAAAACAACGCCGGGATGCCACCGCCGCCAAAGCCGGGCAATAGACCGACCACAGGAAACGGATAGCCTCCGCCAGACCGGAAACTGTATTTTGTCCTTAATATATAGGAGAAAATATATGCAATTTACGTTTAAGGCTTTAGACCACACAATATTTGCCCCGCTTTATGGTCTTTCAGACGAAGCCCTTAGGGAAAAGGGCGTCATTCCTTATATAGCCGATGGCGGTGGCTTTCCCTGCCGGGTCTCGTTGGAAGATGCGGCGGTCGGCGACCGTGTGTTATTGCTCAACCATATCTATCTTGAGACCCATAGCCCCTACCGGGGACGCCATGCCATTTTTGTCCGGGATGGGGCAACATCCACACAGCTCCCACCCAATGAAATTCCGGAGATGATTTTGAAACGCCCCCAATCCCTACGCGCCTTTGACCGGGATGATATGATGCTGGAGGCCATGGTCGCTGAAGGCGGGCAAGTGAAGGATGCCATCGAAGAATTGGGCCGCCTCAAAGACGTGACCTATCTTCATCTTCATAATGCGGCATATGGTTGTTTCATGGCACGGGTGGAATACGGCTGACAGCGGCGTAAAAGCCTATAGACTGTGACCAATATGAAAGATATAGCCCAATATATTCACGACCATGCGGAGGAGACC
>DRKK01000046.1 GCA_011051815.1 Sphingomonadales bacterium
CCATTCACTTCCATCAACACCAACAAGATACACTAAATTTGCCATTTGCCGTCTCCTCTAATAGGTTAACGCCCTGAATGACCCGTTCTTATCTAATTATTGAAATTTCTGTATGAACAGTTCCTAATCGATATATGGTATCTATTAGGTAATCTTACAAGTATGGCGGACAGCTTTTCGAATGCTCAATTTCACCCGCTCATCCTGTCCACCAGATCCGCATATTTCACCGCCCAATTTCGGAACGGATTTGACGACAGATTGGCATTATAGAATTTTTTAAAGCCGGTGACCTCCGGTCCGATCCAGTCGGGCAAGGTGACTTTTTCATCCGCCATAGATAGTTCCACTTCCGCAATGATTAAACCCTTGTTGAGCCCGGTGAAAATATCCAGCTCCCAGATATGATTGCCAATGGGGTAAATTTCACGGGTTTTCTCAATGGGCGGATGGGCGCAGGCGGCAAATAAAACACCTCCTTCATCAGCATTTATATTTGTTTCAATCTCGAAACGACCCATACCCTTGGTCGGGGTTTTGACCGACAGGATATAGCGATCATCACATTGACGGATACGCACTACATTTCCGCCCTCACGCGCGATATAGCCTTGGCGAATTTTGTAACGTTTTTCAGGGGTTAGATCAGGTTTAGCCACGATAAGAAACTTACGCTCAATCTCCACATTTACCTTCGGCGTGCGCCTGAATAGCCCCTTTATCACAGCAATTCCTCCAACGCGGAAAAGAGTTTTTCCACGTCCTGAATGTCATTATAAATATGGGGCGATACCCGGATGCTATTGCCCCGGACACTGACAAATATTTTTCGTTCCGCTAACGCAACGGTTAATCCTTCCGGCGCGCCGTCCCTAAAATTCAGCCCAATCAGGTGGGGGGAGCGATGCGCCCGGTCGGCCACGTTCAACCCCATGCCCTGCGCCCGCGCCGCAATCATATCCGTCAGGCTTGAGAGATATTCGGCGATGGCCGCCGCGCCCCAGCCGTTCAATTTCTCCAGTCCATGAATGGCCATGGGGGTCAGCATAAAGTTACTGCGCTCCCCCACATTAAAACGCCCCGCCCCCGGCTGGTAAGCGGGTTGATAATCCACCAGGCGGGCAAAATCATCGGCGTCCTTGCGCGCGATCCAGCCTTCCTCCAGCGGCACGCCGTCCTGATGACGGGGGGCCACATAGATAAAGCCGTAACTATAGGGGCCAAGGAGCCATTTATAGGTGGCAACAATCATAAAATCCGGGTCCACTTCGCCCACAGAAAAAGGCATCACGCCCAGAGACTGGGTCAGGTCCAGCACCAGCGCCGCCCCCTGCTGCCGGCACTGCCGCCCCACCGCGACCAAATCAACCCGACTGCCGTCGGTCCAATGGGCCTGCGCACAGGCAACGATGGCCGTGTCCTTATCTATGGCCGCACAGAGCGGTGTGGTCCAGTCGCCATTTTCGGGGCGCGGAATGGTCATCACCTGCGCTCCGCACCGCCGGGCCATTTCCTGCCACGGATAGACATTGGACGGGAACTGATCCGCCAGAACAAGTATTTTCTGCCCGGCCTGCACAGGCAAATTACCCACCGCAATCGCCGCGCCGTAGGAGACGGACGGAATAAGCGCCACATCATCGCTGCCCGCCCCGATCATCTGCGCCATCAGGGCACAGGCTCGGTTCGGCGGATCAAAGAAATCCGGCACGGTAATATCCCACGGGTGCATTTTCTTCGCCACAGACACCTGCCCCAATGCGGCGGCTTCTTTTAAGATAGGCGACATATAGGCCGCATTCAGATAGGTCACATCCGCCGGAATATCAAATAGATGCCGCTGACAGGTGAGGGCTGATGGTGACGACATAGAGATACTTCCTGTAATTTTCTGAATAACCAAGACTACCCCGGCAAATCATTGTTGCCAAACTAATTTACTATCCGGGTATTTTTTTGTTATGGTTCGTGACAGATCGTAAAAGGAAAATATTTATGAACATTATTTACCCTATGGGCCTGATGGCTATTTTCACCCTGTTATATTCGGTTGTGGTTGTCGTAGGCCGGGTGAAGGCCATGAAAAAAGGCCATGTGTCGCCCAAATATTTCAAGGAACATGTGGACGATACCCCGCCCAGTTATGTGCGGAAGGCCACCCGCCAATGGAGCAATCTTTATGAGGTTCCGGTGTTATTCTATGCGGCTTGCGCCGTGATACTGGCCCTGCGTCTTGATGATCAGATATTCACTTATTTGGCCTATGGCTTCGTAGGCCTGCGCGTTGTTCAAGGCTATATCCATACCACCTATAACAATATCAATCACCGCTTTATGGCGTTCCTCTTTGGCCTGATTATCGTGCTTGCCCTTTGGATCAGGCTGTTGCTGATGGTATAATCACAGGTGTTTCTTGAGGAATTTTTCAACCTCCCGAAAGAATTTTATGCGGTTTTTCTCATTGCTGAGGTGATGATCACCATCTTTTAAGGTGATAAATTTAAAATCTTTGCGTCTTTTCTTCATCTTCCTGGCGAATTTTTTGCCCTGTTTATAGGGCACCACCCGGTCTATGGTGCCGTGAAACAGCAAGATCGGCAGATTGAACCCCTCTATATGGTTAACAGGTGATATTTCAGATGTGCTGATGTCATCATTACGCACATAAAATTCATTGCGCCGATAATCAAGAAAATCCCGGTCATCTAACAGCATCCGCCGAACATCCGTCACCGGTGCGAAGGCGATGGAGCATTTATAGAGGCTTTGATCCTTGACCACCGCCTGCAATGCCGCATAGCCCCCGTAACTACCGCCCATAATGCAAACACGGGCGGGGTCGGCATAGCCTTGTTCAATGGCCCATTTGGTGCCATCATTGATGTCTTCCAACATCTTGCGGCCCCATTCATGATAGCCCATTCTTTCAAATTTAGTGCCGTAACCGGTGGAGCCCCGATAATTCATCTGTAGCACCGCATAGCCCCGCGTGGTCAGAAACTGCACCCAATAATCAAAGCCATAGCCATCCCGAGCAAACGGGCCGCCGTGGGGCATGATCACCATGGGCAGTTTCTTGGCATTCTTGACATTCACCCCTTTGGGAAAGGAAATATAGGCCGGAATCCTCAACCCGTCCCGAGCCTTGTAATGAACAATCTCCATATCA
>DRKK01000047.1 GCA_011051815.1 Sphingomonadales bacterium
AAATTTGATATTGTGGTTCTCGGCGGCGGCCCGGGCGGCTATGTTGCCGCCATCCGCGCGGCGCAGCTGGGCTTTAAAACGGCAGTGATTGAGCGGGAAAACCTGGGCGGTATCTGCCTGAACTGGGGCTGTATCCCCACCAAGGCGCTGCTGCGCTCTGCCGAGGTTTTTCATAATATGAAACATGCGGCGGATTACGGCCTTGTGGCCGGGGATCTGGGTTTTGATCTGGACAAGGTGGTCAGCCGAAGCCGGGGCATTGCGGCCCAGCTGAGCGGCGGCATTGGCCATCTGATGAAGAAAAACAAGATCACGGTTATCGAAGGCGACGGAAAGCTCGTAAAACCCGGCCTGCTTACGGTCAGCAAGGACGGCAAGAAGGTCGCCGATGTGCAGGCCACGGATATTATTCTGGCCACAGGTGCGCGGGCTCGGGAATTGCCGCACCTGAAGGCCGATGGCAAGTTAGTCTGGACTTACCGCCATGCTCTGACCCCCAATGTGATGCCCAAAAGGCTGTTGGTCATTGGCTCGGGGGCGATCGGCATTGAATTTGCCAGCTTCTACAATGAACTCGGTGCGAACGTGACCGTGGTTGAGATGCTGGACCGGGTGATGCCGGTGGAAGATGCGGAAATCTCTGCCTTTGCCGAGAAATCCTTTAAAAAACAGGGGCTGAATATTATGACCTCTGCCTCTGTAACCAAGCTGGACAAGAAGAAAAATACCGTTGTCTGTACCGTAGAAGGCAAAGACGGTAAAGCCCAGTCCATTGAGGTTGACCGGGTGATTGTTGCCATTGGTATTACCGGAAATGTGGAAAATATCGGTCTGGAAGAAAATGGCATCAAGGTTGACCGCGGGCATATTGTGGCCGATGAGTGGGGCCATACGGGCGTTAAGGGCATTCATGCCATTGGTGACCTGACCGGGCCGCCGTGGTTGGCTCATAAGGCCAGCCATGAAGGGGTGATCGTCATTGAAAAAATCGCACGCGATCAGGGGAATAAAGACATCAAAGACCTACATCCCATTGACAAGGGCAATATTCCGGGATGCACCTATTGTCGTCCGCAAGTGGCCAGTGTTGGCTTGACCGAACAGGCGGCCAAGGACAAGGGTCATAAAATCCGGGTCGGGCGTTTCCCTTTTATTGGCAACGGCAAAGCTATTGCTCTGGGGGAAGCGGAAGGCATGGTCAAGACCGTGTTTGATGCCAAAACAGGCGAACTTTTAGGCGCTCATATGGTTGGGGCTGAGGTCACGGAAATGATACAGGGCTATGTTATTGCTCGTACCTTGGAAACCACCGAGGCCGAGTTAATGCATACGGTTTTTGCCCATCCAACCTTGTCCGAAATGATGCATGAGAGCGTTCTGGACGCTTACGGCAAGGCGTTGCACTTTTAAAATTAAAGCCTGTTCTGCCATTCCGGGCTTGACCCGGAATCCATTTTAAGCGAAGTAAAGCACGTGACAGGGTGGACCCGGACTAAATCCGGGGGGACGGTGTTGAGAAAGTAAAAGCTATGGCTGAAGGTCAGAAAATTAGGAAATTCAAACGTAAACCGGATTGGATCAGGGTCAAGGCCCCGGTTTCCAAGGGCTATCAGGACAGTTACCGGATGATGCGTGAGCTTAATCTGAACACGGTTTGCGAAGAAGCAGCTTGCCCAAATATCGGCGAATGCTGGGCGAAAAAGCATATCACGGTGATGATTTTGGGCGATACCTGTACCAGGGCCTGTCGTTTTTGCAATATCAAAACCGGCAGGGGCAATCCGGTGGACCCCATGGAACCGGATAATGTAGCCATTGCGGCGGGCAAGATGGCGCTCAATCATATTGTCATCACCTCCGTTGACCGGGATGATCTGGAAGACGGCGGCGCGGATCAATTTGTCCGGGTCATTGAAAAATTGCACGAGCATGCGCCAAACACCACCATTGAAATTCTCACCCCTGATTTTCGGAATAAACCGGGGGCATTGGAAAAAGTAGTGGCGGCCAAGCCGGATGTGTTTAATCACAATCTGGAAACGGTACCGCGCCTTTATAACCATATCCGGCCCGGTGCGCGCTATTTCCATTCCCTGCGCATATTGGACCGAGTGAAAGAGATTGATCCGACTATCTTTACCAAGTCCGGCATTATGGTTGGCCTCGGCGAAAGCGAAGCCGAGGTGATGCAGGTGATGAATGACATGCGTTCCGCCGATATTGATTTCATCACGATCGGTCAATATCTTCAACCCACGGCCAAGCATGTGGCGGTTGAGGATTTCATCACCCCGGACCAATTTGATAAATATGCCGCCCGCGCCAAATCCAAGGGGTTTTTGCATGTGGCATCATCGCCGTTGACCCGGTCGTCTCACCATGCGGGGGAGGATTTTGAACAGCTGAAAGCCGCCCGGGCTAAAAAGAGCGCCCGCCTTAAGGTGGATGCGCCCATTGATATTGCGGAAATGGCAAAGTTAAATCCCCTGAACGAGGATTAAATGCCAAAATTTACCGACGTCAAAGATTTCCCCTATAGCAAAGACCAAATGTATCAAATGGTTGCTGATGTGGACAGCTATGCCGATTTTCTGCCGTGGTGCCAAGGGGTGCGGGTCTATGGCCGAACGGAAAAAAGCCTTTATGCGGACCTGATCATTGGCTTTAAAATGTTTCGGGAGCGCTTCACGTCCTATGTGACCTTTTGCGATGATCGCATAGAGGTAGAATATATCAAGGGCCCGTTAAAATACCTTCATAATCATTGGCAGTTTACGGCGACAGCAGATGGTGGTTGCCGGGTGGACTTCCTTGTGGATTTTGAATTTAAAAACCGGCTTTTTGAAAAAATGATCGGGGCTTTTTTTACCGAGGCC
>DRKK01000048.1 GCA_011051815.1 Sphingomonadales bacterium
AAGCCTCAGATCAAGTCCATGATGCCGGGGGTGGATATTCTGATCGCCACGCCGGGCCGTCTGCTGGACCTGACCAATCAGCGGCATATTGATCTGGGACAGGTGGAATATCTGGTGCTGGATGAGGCAGACCGGATGCTGGATATGGGCTTTATCCGCGATATTAAGAAGATCATTGCCTATTTACCAAAAAAACGTCAAACCCTGATGTTTTCCGCCACCATGCCGGCAAGCGTCGAAAAACTGGCGTCCAGTATCCTGTATAAACCGTTTCGCATAGATGTGGCCCCGGCGGCGACCACGGCGGAAAAGGTTGATCAGCATGTGTTGATGGTGCCCAAAAGCCGCAAGCGGGATCTGCTGGCCCATATGCTGAAGGATGAGGCCGTCAAGCGGGTTCTGGTTTTTACCCGTACCAAGCACGGCGCCAACCGGGTGTCGAAACATCTTGATAGGCTGGGGGTGTCCTCTGGCGCTATTCATGGCAATAAGTCCCAGAACGCCCGTCAAAAGGCGCTCGATGAGTTCCGGTCCGGGGCAATCCGGGCTTTGGTGGCCACCGATGTGGCGGCGCGGGGCATTGATGTGGACGGGGTAACCCATGTGATCAATTTTGACCTACCCAATGAACCAGAAAGCTATGTCCACCGTATTGGCCGTACGGCACGGGCGGGGGAAAGCGGAATATCGCTGTCTTTCTGTGATCATGAGGAACGGGCTTATCTGCGCGATATTGAGAAAATCATCCGCCAGAAAATCCCCCTGATGACGGATCATCCCTATCATGCGGAAGGGGTGGCAGAGGGACCTCGGCCGACTGAAAAAGAGAATACATCTTCGCGGCGTAATCCCCGCCGTGGGTCAAACGCGGGCCGACATAAGTCCAGTCAGCCTAAGCCCGGCAACAGTCAACGCAGACGGCGGCCGGCCAGACAACGCTCCCGTTGAATGTTGGGGGGTCAGTCTTCTTCCATCTCCGGTGCCAGCTTGACGAAGCCAATATCTTCCATAATGGCATAGAGGGCGGGCAGGACCATCAGGATCAGCACCGTAGAGGTCAGCATGCCGAATACGATGCTGGTGACCAAAGGCACCAGAATCAAGGCCTGTGTGCTGGTTTCAAACAACAGCGGGGCCATGCCGGCAATGGTGGTCACAGAGGTCAGGAAGATGGCGCGGAAGCGGTCAAAGACCGCCTGACGGGCGGCATCATGAAAAACCATACCCTCCGCAACCCGGAATTTAACAAATTCCACCAGCAGGATGGAATCATTGACCACGATCCCCGCCAGTGACACAAAACCGATCATGCTGGGCAGGGTGAAATCCAGTCCCATGATCAGATGTCCCCAAATGGCTCCGATCAGGGCGAGGGGGATATTGATCATCACGATCAGCGGTTCCCGGTAATTGCGAAATTGCAGGCTGAGCAGCAGAAAAACCCCAAAAACCCCAAGGCCAAAGCCCGCCAGAATGGACAGGCGGGTTTCGGTACCATTTTCTACTTCGCCTTTGAAATTAAAGACGACATCGGGATATTTCTTGTTCAGTTCCGCCGCATAGGTCTGAACACTGGCGATTATTTCCGAGGTATTGGCAATATCCGCATCCACATCGCCGTAGATATTAACCGTGCGCCGGTGATTAATATGGCCGATGCGGGAAAATTCCCGACTCTCGCTGATCACGGCAACACTATTCAGGGGAATGGCACGGCCATTGCTGGAAAATATGGTAAAATTATCAAAATCCTCCAAGGCCTGCGTGGGGACATTATCCAGCTTGGCAATGATTTCATAGGACTCGCGCCCGTTGTAAATCTCGGCAATTTTAATATCCAGATAAGCGGCGCGCAACTGGGCGGCGATACTGCGCGAGGTGACCCCGGCGGCAAGGGCACCGGGTTTCAGGCGGATATTATATTGGGGCTTGCCCGGCCTCAGGTCATCAATCAGGTTATTCACCCCGTCATAGCCGCGCAGACGGTTTTGAACATCCCATGAGGCCCGGGATAATTCCGTGAGGTCCGGTCCGCTCAGGCGGATATGGATGGCGCGCCCCGCCGGGCCGACTTTTGGCTCCTTATATTGAATATTCAGCACATCGGGCAGATCGCCGGTATTGTCCTTCCACAGCTGGATCAGCTGGTTCATCTTGGTATTACGGCTTTCCGTATTGAGCAGGTCAACGCTCAAACTGGCCAGATGGGGGCCGTTTTCCGGCACATCACCGTGGGTGCCGTAGGATAGCTGTATATTCTTGACCAATGGCTCATCTTCATTCTGACTTAACGTGCGGTTGGTTTTATCTAACGCGGCCAGCAGGATATCCACAACCCGTTCGGTTTCGCTTAAGGGTGTGCCCTGGGGCAGGAGGATACGGGCCTCAAGGTTATTACCTTCTAAATCGGGAAAGGCCTTGAATTTAACTGTGCCTGTGGCGATCAATCCGATGGAAAAGATAAACAGGGCAAGGGCGGCCCCTACGGTCACATAGCGAAACTGCATGGCCTTTTGGGCGGCATTCCCGGCGGCATGGCGCAGTTTGCTGAAACGGGCCTCAAAATTCTGCCGCCATTTGGAGGGTTCCTGATGATGGGTATGTTTCAGAGATTGTTTCAGGTGATGGGGCAGCACCAGAAAGGCTTCAATAAGGCTGATGGTCAATACGGACAGCAATACCACCGGCAGAACGCCCAGAATCTGCCCCATGTCCCCCTTCATCATCAGCAAACTGCCAAACAGCATGGCCGAGGTCAGATAGGAGGAGAAAACACCGCGGAAAACCTTTTGCGTCCCGTCAATGGCCGCATTGAGGGGCGATTTCCCCTTACGATATTCATGGTCAATATTTTCCGACAGAACGATGGCGTCATCCATCAAAATCCCGATGGCCATAAGCAGGGCAACCATGGAAATCATATTGATGCTGACCCCGAAAACCACCATCATGGCCAATCCGCCCAGAAAGGAAATCGGCAGGCCAAGGGCTATCCAGAAGGTATAACGCCATGAGAAAAACAACAGCAAAGTGAAGGTGGCCAGAATAAGCCCCTGCCAGCCATTGGTCAGGAGCAGTTTCAGCCGGTCGCGCACAGATGTGGAATTGTCATTGACGATGGTCAGGCGGGTCCCGTCAGGCAGAAGGTTATTTTCCTGCTCCACGAATTCAATCAATGCATCGGCCACTTTCAGGGTGTCATCCCGGGAGTTTTTGCTGATTTTCAGCAGGGCCGCCACCTTGCCGTTTAATTCTATGCGGTCTTCGGGGGTTTCAAACCGATCAGTGATATGGGCGATATCGCCGAGCTTTATCTCACCGCCGTCCGCCGTATTGAGGATGATCAGATTGGCCAGCTCATCTGCCGTTTTTGCCGAATTGTCGAACTTGATCTGATAGGATGTTTCCGCCGCGTCCAGCTTTCCGGCGGGCAGGTCCACAACCTCCGCCCCGACCAGCGTGGCTATATCCTGAATACTCAGGTTATATTTTTTCAGGGTATCGGGGGGAATTAGAATCTGTAGCTGGTGGGTGGAAAAGCCGTCAATGGTGACAATAGGCACCTCTGGCATGGCAATCAGCCGATCCCGGTAATATTCGGCCAGAGCCTTTAATTCGCTTAACGTCAGTTTGTCAGAGGTCAGGGCGATATTGGCCACCGGATTAATCCGGCCCAGTTGTTTGATGACCGGATCTTCGATATTATCGGGGAAATTCTGAATGGCATCAATTTCGGTTTTGATGTCATCGGTGAATTCGCGGATATTGCCTTCTTCCTGCATTTCAAGGGTGAAGATGGCCATATTGTCGCGGGCGTCACATTCCTGTTCTTTCAGGAAGCTGATACCGTCTGTGGCATCCTCCAGCGGGTTACAGATGCCGTCCTCCACATCCGCCGGGCTGGCGCCGGGATAGGCGACCATGACCTGAACTTTGCTGGGTTTCAGCAGGGGAAAGGATTCCTTGTTCAGCTCTTTCAGGGAATAGAGCCCTACGGCGATAATAGCCATCATCAGGATGTTACTGACGGTGGGATGGGCCGCGAAATAGCGGATCATTGGTCTCTCTCCCCCATATCACCCAAGGCATCCTTGGCCAATTTCATCTCATAGGGTTTTGCCTCTATGGGGGCGAGGGGCAGGCCGTCTATAACCGGAATTACATCGGTAATGATGATTTTTTCACCTTCGGAAATGCCTTTGCCGATAACCACAAGGTCGCCCTGTTGGAGCAGGATTTCCACCGGCCGGATGTCCAGTTTATTGTCTGCTGTGGCCACATAGACGCGCCCCTGATGGATGGCCTTGCGCGGTAGGACCATCATTTTCCGGGGCGGCGCATAAAATTCAACGGCCATATACATACCCTTTAACAGGGGCGGGCGCTTGCCGGGAATGATATCCTGATAGGGGTTATTGACCACAACCACCAGCCCGATGGTGTCCCGGGTCGGGTCAACGGCCTCACCAATGCGCAGCAGCTCGCCGTGCCATTTGGCCATATTCTGCATTTCCCCCACCAGCGAAACATTGGCCCCGATCTGCATATGGGCAAAGGCATCTTTCAGGTCTTCCGGCCGTTGCAGATTGACACTTCCGGTGGTTAATCCAGCAATCAGGGGGGCGAACTGGCTCACGGGCAGTTGGGCGTTGATTTCCACGGCCTGGGTGCCGAGGGCCTCAAACAGGGCGGTATTGGTGGCGACGAATTCGCCTTTTTCCACATAAACCGTGCCGATACGCGCATCAAAGGGCAGGGTAATTTCTGTGCGGCCCAAGGTATCCTTGCTGATGTCCAGCTGGGTCTTTGATTTTCTGACCTGTGCCTGGGTGGCGGCCCGGCGGCTGGCATAGGCGGCTAGTTTGCCTTCCAGTTCCTCAACCTGTTGACGCAGCTGGAGGAGCTTTTGCTCTTGTGCATCCCGGGTTGAGCGGCTGATAACCCGCTTTTCCCACAGGGTGGTGAAACGATCCATTTCCGCCTGACCGATTTTCAGGTTTTCGCGGGCAATGCCCAAAGAACGCTTGGTGCTGGCTTCCTCGACCTCCAATTGTTTCAGAGATGATTTGCTGCTGGCCAGTGTGGCCTTGCTTTGGTTCAATGTAAACTCGAACGTTGTTGGTTCAATGCGCAGAACCACGGTGCCTTTGGCCAGGCTCGCGCCCTTTTTCAGGTCCGGGTGAATATAGCTGATCTTGCCGCTGATTTCGCTGCGGGCTTTCATCAAAACGGCGGGTTCCACATTGCCATATCCTATGGCGCGTGCGCGAAAGGGTATCTTTTTGGCGGTGATAACCTCGACGGTTTTGGTGGGAAACTGTAATTTGT
>DRKK01000049.1 GCA_011051815.1 Sphingomonadales bacterium
CTCTGGGGAGCCCAGATATACCTGATTAATAACTTTGGGTTTGCCGTTGACCCGTGCTATTTCACGAATATAGTAATAGGGCTTTCCTTTTTTTATCTTTTTATGCATGTGAGCCATACCCCCATAATACCAGTAGGGTCTTACAGGTAATTTCTACCTAACCTGCTGAAATTACAGAGCTTTTTCTGCGGGAATCGGGATTTCCCATAAACTCCTGTCTAACATGCATGATTAAATGCATTTCAAAAAATTATAGCGTGGTTTTGTTCAATCCTATAACTATCTAATAGATTGAGGTAATAGTGTATTACTGCTTAATCAATGACCACGAGTTCTGTATTTGCGTTACAATATACTTAACCATCTCCTTCCGCATACCAGGATAGACTCCAAGCCAGAAGGAATTATTCATCACTTGGTTTGTATTAACGAGAACACCAGCAATGCGGAATCCTGTTTTTGCAGATCGCAGCTCGTCAAAGCAGGGGTGCATCAAAAGATTTCCGGCAAAGAGCATCCGGGTCTGGATACCATTTTTTTCCAAATGTGCTACAATTTCATCTCTGGTAAAACTTGCATTTTCCCGTATAGTCAACAAAAACCCGAACCAACTTGGGTCTGAATTTGGAGTAGGTTCCGGCAAATAGAACTTATCTTCCAAACCAGCAAGTCCCTCACGTAATAGTTGCCAGTTGGCTTTTCGTGCTTCAATAAATTGGGGCAGTTTTTCAAGTTGCGCACAGCCAATAGCCGCCTGCATATCAGTTACTTTCAGATTGTAGCCAAAATGGGAATAGACATATTTATGGTCATAGCCAAAGGGTAGTTCGCCAAACTGCTGGCTGAAACGTTTTTTACAGGTATCATCCTTGCCGGAGACACACCAACAATCACGCCCCCAATCACGAAAGGATTCGATCAGCCGTTTTAATTGAACATTATTTGTGTAAACAGCGCCGCCTTCTCCCATGGTCATATGGTGGGGTGGATAAAAACTTGAGGTGCCGATATCACCAATTGTGCCGGTATAGCGCCACTCTCCATCCATGCAATATCTCGAGCCGAGGGCGTCACAATTGTCCTCAATGAGCCAAAGATTATTCGTATCACAAAACTCCTTCACTTGCTTGAGGTCAAAGGGATTCCCCAGGGTGTGCGCGAGCATTACCGCCTTGGTCTTTGGAGA
The DNA here is from genome assembly GCA_011051815.1 of Sphingomonadales bacterium. GTDB lineage: Bacteria > Pseudomonadota > Alphaproteobacteria > Sphingomonadales > Emcibacteraceae > Paremcibacter. Next base: position 1,187 of record DRKK01000049.1, read on the forward strand.
TAAAGCTGCTTCCAACTGCGAGCAATAGATATTGTAAGTGGGCAGGGTAATATCCACAAAGACGGGAACTGCCCCGTACTGGATAATTGGAGCCACAGTGGTTGGGAATCCTGCCGCCACGGTGATTACTTCATCGCCCCTCTTTATCCGACGCTCTCCGAGCTTGGGGGAGGTCAGGGCCATAAAGGCAAGCAGGTTAGCGGAAGAACCGGAATTTACCAGGGAGCAATATTTTACCCCCAGGAATCGGGCGAATTCCTGTTCAAATTTTTCGGCATATCTGCCGGTGGTCAGCCAGAAATCAAGGGACGAACCCACCAGGTTGATCATCTCTTTTTCGTCATAGACCCGGCCTGCGTAGTTAATGCGATCCCCTGGAGAAAACTGTTCATTTATTTGAGGGGCGTGGATCGCTTTGTAGTGGGCACAAACCATTATTCTTGCCCAGGCACGCAACATCTCGTCAACCTTGGCCTTACGGAGCTGAGCGACCTCAGGCCGTTTGATCACCTTTGCGTCAATTACCAGGGTTTTATCGACTCGGATAACACTTCGTTTGCGGAGCGTGCCAGCTTCCATATCTTCGGGTTCTACAACCACGGCGGCATCATCCCAACAATAATTTTCCACCTCGCTGGTCATATAGGCCACGGTAATATCGGCAAATCGTTCGGAAGATTGGGCTAATATTACCGCTGGTCGAAGTTTTGAACCCGCCTGATTTGTGTAAGGGAATTCCAGTAGAACAATTTCCCCTGTGCGCGAGCCGTTATTTGAGGCCAAAATAATCCTCCCAGTCTATATCTGCGTCATTATCATTGTCAAAAAAAGCGGCAAGGCCTATTTGTTTGAACTCCTCTTCGCTGGTTTTGGTGCGCGCGATAAATTCGTCCGCTGATATTTTCGGGGCGTTTTTTTTCTTTGACGGAATAACCACGATGTTAAGTTCAGCTGTCTCTACTTCGGCTGGTATTGGTTCGAGAAGTTCAATACGGCCTTTCTCGTATTTTGCCTTTATCGCTAACATACCTTTCCCTCCACAGCTTGTTCGTATTCTGTGATCTGCCTCAGGCAAATCTCCGTCATATCTTCATGGGCGTGGTATGCTTGGTACCATTCTGTAATTTTGCTCAGAACATGTTTTAGAGACCATTGCGGCCACCAATTTAATTCTTGATGCGCCTTGGAACAATCTAACTTGAGATAATGTGCTTCGTGGGGATGCGGGCCTTTATCGATTGAGTAGCCTTCATTTTCGGGGAGCAACTGGCACATTTTCTCTACAATCCATTGGACAGGTTTTGCCTCGGATTCCGGCGGGCCGAAATTCCAGCCATCGGCATAGGCCATTCCATCACAAGAGAGGCGTTGGGCCAGAAGCAGATACCCATATAATGGTTCCACAACATATTGCCACGGTCGTATTGCGTGGGGATTTCTGATAACAATTTTTTCATTATTAAACAAGGATGCGATGCAGTCGGGGATCAACCTATCTGTTGCCCAGTCGCCGCCGCCGATGACATTGCCAGCTCTCACGGTAGCTAAGGCAACGCCATGCTCATCATAATTATTCTGATTGAAGTATGAACTGCGATAGGCTGCCGTGACCAGTTCAGAACATGCCTTGCTGTTAGAGTAGGGGTCATAGCCACCAAAAGGTTCATCCTCACGATAGCCCCATAACCACTCTTTGTTTTCATAAACCTTATCTGTCGTTACGTTAATGGCGGCTCGTACTGACGGCGTGTTGCGTATTGCTTCGAGGACATTGACTGTCCCCATAACATTTATTTCGTAGGTTTCAACAGGTATTTTGTATGAATCCCGCACCAGGGGTTGGGCCGCCATATGAATGACAATCTCAGGGGCGGCGGCCTGCATTGCTTCGGTTAATTTGTGCGCATCCCGGATATCTCCTTTAATGGAATATATGATGTCTGCTATGCCGCATATATCAAAGAGATTTGGATTGGTAGGCGGCTCAAGGGCATAACCCGTAATCTCCGCCCCCATATGGTTCAGCCAGAGGCATAGCCATGCCCCCTTGAAGCCGGTATGTCCGGTGATGAATACACGTTTACCGTTATAGAATTTTTCAAACATTACCAAACCTTCCATGGGGCTTTATGTGCCTGCCAAAGTTCTTCTAACCTAACCTTATCGCGAAGAGTATCCATGGCCTTCCAAAAACCATCGTGTTTATAGGCGACCAACTGGTTTTCAGATGCCAGTTGCTCCAGCGGCTCCTGCTCCCAGGTTATCTGATCTCCGGCAATATAATCCAACACCTTTGATTCCAGGACAAAGAAACCGCCGTTAATCCAACCTCCATCGCCTTTGGGCTTTTCCTGAAATTTTTGGATTATATTATCATCAATATCCAACGACCCGTAACGGCCAGGCGGTTGAATGGCTGTCATGGTTGCCAATCGACCTTGCTCAGTATGGTATTTTATCAACTTAGTGATATTAACATCAGAGACACCGTCGCCATACGTAAAGCAGAAACTCTCGCCATTAAGATATGGCGCAACTCTTTTTAACCGGCCACCTGTTAGTGAATCGTCTCCGGTATCCACTAAAGTTACCTTCCATGGCTCAGTATGTCTATGATGCACTTCCATATTGTTGTTGGTCATGTCAAAAGTTACATCAGACATATGAAGAAAGTAATTGGCAAAATATTCTTTTATTATATAGCCCTTATATCCAAGGCAAACGATAAACTCATTAATTCCATAATGTGAGTATATCTTCATTATGTGCCAGAGGATGGGGCGCCCGCCTATTTCAATCATCGGTTTTGGCTTGATATGGGTTTCTTCGGAAATGCGTGTTCCGAAACCACCTGCTAAGATAACTGCTTTCATTTATGTGCTTACTCCAATAATAGTCAGTTGAATCCTTCAAATTCTGGGGGCGAGCCGAGCCAATCGCCCAAGCGAATATGATTTAAGCTAACA
>DRKK01000050.1 GCA_011051815.1 Sphingomonadales bacterium
CCTGCCGAAACCACCGATCAATGGCGTGAGCTTGATCTGGATTTAGAGATGGCGTCCCGGGGTTTCATGCGTCTTGACGCCCCCGGTCCCCGGGAAGAGGCGGGCATGATTGCCCTGATGTTGCGCGAGGGGCTGGAAACAGAAGGCCGGACAGCGGCCCTGATCACACCGGACCGGCAACTGGCGCGGCGGGTGGCCGGGGAATTGAAACGCTGGGACATTCTCATTGATGACAGTGCCGGGATCCCCCTGCCCAACAGCCCGGCCGGTCTTTTTCTGCGGCTAACGGCGCAGATGGTGGCCGATAAACTGTCACCAGTATCCCTGCTGTCGGTGCTGAAGCATCCCCTGTGCGCGGGCGGGCAGGCGGTGGGTGAATTCCGCAGGATGGTGCGCCTTCTGGAAGAAAAGACCCTGCGCGGTCCCCGTCCGGTGGGCGGATGTGACGGCATGGCGCTGGCGGTGACAGAAAATGCGGACCTCAAAGACTGGTGGGCCGGGTTGGCGGATATTATCGCCCCTTTTGAACAGGTGATGGCACAGGCGGAGGCCTCTTTCGAGGAGCTGCTGATCAGCCATGTGGAAATGGCGGAACGGCTTTGCGCCACCTCTGACCGGGCGGGGGCGGCGCGCCTGTGGCAGGGGGACGCGGGTGAGGAAGCCGCTAAATTGATTGAGGGCCTGCATCAGGCGGCCCCCACCCTGCCGCATCTAAAGCCAGAAAGCTATCCGGCGTTGCTGGAGGTTTTCATGTCCGGGCTGACCGTCCGGCCCAAATATGGCCAGCATCCGCGCCTGAATATCTGGTCGCCGCTGGAGGCCCGCCTGCAACATACCGACCTTGTCATACTGGCGGGGCTGAATGAGGGTACATGGCCGCCGGAGCCACAGCCTGACCCGTGGATGAGCCGCCCCATGCGCGCGGATTTTGGCCTGCCGTCACTGGAACGGAAAATCGGCCTCAGCGCCCATGACTTTGTTCAGGCGGCCTCGGGGGCAAAGGTGGTGCTGACCCGGGCGGAAAAGGTGGAGGGTACGCCCACAGTAAAATCCCGCTGGCTCAGCCGTCTGGACGCCATCGCCCCGCATATGGCCAAAATGTCCGATATGTCCCATTGGCTCGACTGGTATTCTGCCCTTGATCGCCCGGACCGGAAGGTTGATATTACGCCGCCCAAACCGACGCCGCCGGTGACGGTGCGCCCGCGCCAATTATCGGTAACCCGGATCGAAAAATGGATGCAGGACCCCTATAGCATCTATGCGCGTCATATCCTAAAACTAGCCCCCCTTGATCCATTGGATGCGGACCCCGGCGCGGCGGACAAGGGGACCATCATTCATGATGCCCTTGATAAATTTATGACGGAATATCCCGAATTCCTGCCCGATGATGCCGTGGCCCGACTCCTTGACATCGGACAAGAGAAATTTAAAAAGCATCTGGATCGCCCGCAGGTCCGCGCCTTCTGGTGGCCGCGCTTTGTTCAGGTGGCAGAGTGGTTCGTGAATCATGAAAAAACCTTGCGGCTCAGCTCAAAAACCGTCGCGACCGAGGTTAGCGCCCGACAGACGTTTGACCTGCCCGGCGGTGTCTTTACCCTGACCGCAAAGGCTGACCGGATTGACCTTCTGGCTGATGACAGTTACAGCATCATAGATTACAAAACCGGGCAAAGCCCCACCGCGCGCAAGCTCCATGCGGGCTATGCGCCGCAATTACCGTTGGAAGGGCTGATGGCCGCAAGCGGTAATTTCAAGGGCCTTGCCGCCGCCCCGGTCAGCGACCTGTCCTATTGGCAGTTAAAAGGCGGGGCGTTGGTGGCCAAAATTACCACGTTTAATAGTACAAGCCGGACAAAAATGGATGTAGAGGCGGTGATTTCCGCCGCCCATGACGGGCTTGTGCGGCTGGTGACCAGCTTCGACATGCCAGAAACGCCCTATCTGAATAACCCGCGCCCCGATAATCTGGGCTACGGTGAATATGATCATCTGGCCCGGACCAAAGAATGGCAGGGTAATGATCTGAGCGAGAGCGAACCCGCTTTGGCAAAAGGGGAGGAGACATCATGACGTCACCGACCCTTGAGCAAAATCAGGCCTCTGATCCGGCGGCCTCTGTCTGGGTGGCGGCCTCAGCGGGGACGGGCAAGACCTTTGTCCTGACCAATCGGGTGTTGCGGCTATTGCTGAGGGAAGTGCCACCGGAGCATATATTATGCCTGACCTTCACCAAGGCGGCGGCGGCGGAGATGGCCAACCGGGTTAATGGACGGCTTGGCAAATGGGTTGCCTGTGACCGGCAACTGCTTTGTGCGGAACTGCAAAGCCTGACCGGACATATGCCGACCGAAAATGAGCAGGATCACGCCCGCAAGCTGTTCGCCCGGGTGCTGGAGGTGCCGGGGGGGCTGAAGATTCAGACCATCCATGCCTTTTGCCAGTCCCTGCTGGGTCGTTTTCCGCTGGAAGCCGGGATTGCGCCCCATTTTCAGGTCATGGACGAACGCACAACGCTGGAACATCTGTCCCGCGCCCGTGACGGCGTCCTGACCGAGGCCCTGCCGGAGGTTAATCCGGCGCTGGCCCATGCGTTGTCTCATATTTCCCACAAGGTGACGGAAAATACCTTTGCCGATTTAATTCGGGAGCTGATCGGTCAGCGAAGTGGTCTGGAACGTATGATGCGCCGTTTCGGCACAGTGGACCGGGCGGTTCGGGCCATGGAAAAGATGCTGGGCCTATCCGCCGCGGATAATCGGGACAGTATTTTGCAGGCTGCCTGCATGGCAGAAAATTTTGACGGCGCGGGATTGCGCCAGGCCGTGGAAGCCCTGCTCACAGGCAGCCCGGCCAATCAGAAGGTGGCGACGGTGATGGCCCGTTGGTTGTCAGAGCCGGAAAGCCGCTGTGCGGATTTTCAGAAATACCGGGATGTTTTCCTGACCAAAGACGGCGGCATTCGCAAATATCTTATGGTCAAGCCGGTGGCTGATGCCAACCCGGCGGCCTTTGCGGCCATGACGGCGGAGGCCGAACGGCTGTGCCGGCTTGAGGAAAAGCTGAACCTGCTGACCCTACGGGACAACAGCCGGGCGTTGCTGACCATGGGGGCGGCCATGATGACGGCCTTCAGGGACAGCAAGACCCGTCACGGGGTGATGGATTATGACGATTTGATCCTTAATGTCACCGCCCTCATCGGCCGGACGAGTATCGCCGATTGGATACTCTATAAGCTGGACGGTGGTATTGATCATATCCTCATTGATGAGGCACAGGATACCAACCCGGAACAATGGCAGGTGGTCAAAACCCTGGCCAATGAATTTTTTGTTGGCGAGGGACAGCGGCAAGGTCCGCGTACCATCTTTGCGGTTGGTGATGTGAAGCAGTCCATCTATTCCTTTCAACGGGCGGACCCTAGGGAATTTGTTGACGGGCGACATCTGTTCCAGAAAAAGGCAACGGATGCAGGCCATGATTTTCATAATGTAAGCCTTGCCCTGTCGTTCCGTTCCACGGCGGCGGTTCTATCGGCGGTGGACCGGGTCTTTGAGCCACCCCTGCACCGTATGGCGATTTCCTTTAGTGAGGATATTATCCTGCATCGGCCTTCTCGCAGCGGTCAGGCGGGACTGGTGGAAATCTGGCCCGTTGAAAAGGTCGCAGAAACACCTCCTGATGAGGATTGGGCGCCGCCAATCATTCAACAGCCCGCCCATACCCCCGAAATGGCCTTGGCCAAAAATATCGCGGACCGGATTGCAGGCTGGATTGAGGGTCAGGAAATGCTGCCTGCCCGGGGCCGTCCGATCCGGGCCGGGGATATCATGATCCTTGTGCGGCGGCGGACAAAATTTGATGACTTTATGATCCGGGCGTTAAAGGCGCGCAATATTCCGGTCGCCGGGCAGGACAAGATGCTGCTTAGTGATCAGATTGCGGTCATGGACCTTGTGGCCGTGGGCAATTTTGTTCTGCTGCCGGAGGATGACCTGACCCTTGCCGTGGTGCTGAAAAGCCCGCTTGTCGGCTTTAACGAGGAACAGCTTTATGATCTGGCCCATGGGCGGCGGGGCAGCCTGTGGTCAGCCTTGCGTGATCGGCGGGCGGAATTTGCCGAGGCCCATGGTTTCCTCATGGCCTGCCTAAATTATGCCGACACCGCGCCGCCTTTTGAATTTTACAGCCATCTGTTAACCGGCCTTGGCGGGCGGGAAAAGCTGCTGGCCCGGCTGGGGGCAGAGGCCAATGATCCCATTGATGAATTTCTGCAACTGGCCATGGGCTATGAGGTTAATAATATTTCCGCGCTGCAGGGCTTCCTGAGCTGGCTTGACCGGGGTGATGTGAATATCAAGCGCGATATGGAACAGGGACAGGATCAGGTGCGGATCATGACCGTTCACGGGGCCAAGGGGCTTCAGGCCCCGGTGGTTATCCTGCCCGATACCTGTCAGGTGCCCAAAAAGGGGGCGGCGTTATTATGGGCCGGGGATAAAGAACAAGACGGCCCGCTGCTTTTCTGGCCCGGCAACAAGAAATTTGAGCTGGGGCCGCTGGAGGCGGCGCGGGCAGAGATAAACCTAATCCGGGACCGGGAGTATCTGCGGCTGCTCTATGTGGCCATGACCCGGGCGGAGGACAGGCTCTATATCGCCGGATGGGAAGGCAAAAAGGCCCGCAGTGAGACCTGCTGGTATGACTTGATCACCACCGCATTGGCAGAGATGCCGGATGTGGTTGCCGGTGATGAGGATAAGGACGGTTATCTGTTGCGTCTGACCTGTGTGGGGGACAAGAAGATTTCCGAGGCGGTTGCCGGGGGCGGGCGAACCGGGGCGGAAAAGCCGCTGCCAGAGTGGGCGCGGGCCATGCCGATGGCGGAACCGGCCCCGTCCCGCCCTTTAAGCCCGTCCCGCCCGGTGGAGGATGAACCGGCGGTGATCAGCCCGCTCAAGGCCGTGTCACAGCGGGACAAGGATCATCAGCGATACCATCGGGGGCGGCTTATTCACCGTCTGCTGGAAATTCTGCCCGATATGGTGGCGGGGGAACGGGAACAGGCGGCGCGGCATTTCCTGAGCCATAAGGCCCATGATTTGATCCCCACAGATATTGACCGGATTATCGCTCAAATCACAGAAATTTTGACCGCACCCGATTTTGCGGAAGTTTTTTCGCCCCACAGCCGGGCAGAGGTCTCCATTGTCGGGCTGGCGGGTACTCATCCGGTGTCGGGACAGGTGGACCGGCTTGTGGTGCGGGACCATGATATATTGATCATTGATTACAAAACCAATCGTCCGCCGCCAAAGGACGCACAGGATGTGCCGTCCCTCTATTTGCGTCAGATGGCGGCTTATCGGGCGGTTCTGACCGATATTTACCCGGGCAAGGCCATCAGGTGCCTGTTGCTCTGGACGGATGTGGCCCGGTTGATGGAATTGCCGCCGGATATGCTGGACCAGATTAAATTTTAGGGTCTTTGTGTTCTTTCCCTTGACGGATGTGGGGCGGCTTCCTACATTTGGGAAGAAGATATATTTTGGATAAGGATTTAAAAAAAATGAGTGTGATTAAGGTTACGGACAGCGAATTTCAGGAAAAAGTGTTAAATTCCGACAAGCTGGTATTGGTGGATTTCTGGGCGGAATGGTGTGGACCTTGTAAGCAGATTGGCCCCATTCTGGATCAGATTGCCGATGAAATGGGCGACAGCCTGACGGTGGCCAAGGTGAATATCGACGAAAACCCCAACAGTCCCACCAGCTACGGCGTGCGCAGTATCCCGACTATGCTGTTGATCAAGGGCGGTGAAGTGGCCGCCATGAAAGTAGGCTCCTGTTCCAAGTCTGACCTTGAAAGCTGGATCAAGGACAACAGCTAATCAGGTATCAGGTCATTTTCCGCCAGAATCTGACCCGCAAGATATAGCGATCCACAAATCAGGACCCGTATGGGGCCTGTTGCATCAATTAAGCGAAGCGCCTCTGTCACTGACGGGGCGCTTTGGGCATTCAGGCCAGCTTTTCGGGCTAGTTTCGTTATGGCATCTGCATTATGGCTGTCTTCGCCCATGACTTTGACGCCGTAGAATTTCGCCACATGACCCGCAATGGGGATCAGGAAACCGACCGCATCCTTATTGGCCATCATGCCACAGATTATATAGAGAGGCCGCTCGTCCGGGGCGGCAAAAAAATCAGCCAGAATTTGACCTGCCGCCGGATTATGGCCGCCGTCCAGCCATAGCGCACTGCCCATGGGCAACATCCGGCCATAAGGGCTGTCCGTTATATCTTGCAGGCGCGCGGGCCAGTGGGCGGATGTGATGCCCCGGGCGATCTCCTCCGAAGTGACAGCGACCGTATCCTGATGACGCAGGCAGGCAATGGCTAGCCCCGCATTGGTGATTTGATGGGGACCATGCAAATTGGGGCGGGGCAGGCTGAGACTTCCCCTGCTATCCTGATAGGTAAACCCGTCTGTCATTTTATGCACTGACCAGTCATCGACGATTGTTGCCCCCACTTCCCGGCCGTGATCCACGATGGCTTTTTTTGCGGCGGGGGCCTGCGGAGCTAGAATGAGGGGAACGCCGTTTTTGGCGATGCCTGCCTTTTCATGGGCGATACCAGCCAGTTCCGTGCCGAGGAATTGTTCATGGTCGATAGAGACCGGGGTGATCACGGTGCTGAGGGGCTTGTCCACCACATTGGTGGCATCCAGCCGCCCGCCAAGGCCCACTTCCATGAGCAGAATATCCGCAGGACTTTGGGCAAAGGCCATCAGGGCAACGGCGGTGGTGATCTCAAAATAGGTGATCGGCGTATCGCCATTGATTTTCTCACAGGCGATGAGGTTGTTCAGCAGGCGGCCCTCATCAATGATTTTGCCGGCCAGCCGGATGCGTTCGGCAAACCGGACCAGATGGGGCGAGCTATAGACATGAACCCGCAGGTTAGCGGCCTCCAATATGGCGCGCAGATAGGCCACCGTGGAGCCTTTGCCATTGGTGCCCGCCACATGAATAACGGGCGGTAATTTATCTTCGGGATGGCTGAGCTTTTCCAGCAACCGTTCCATGCGCCCCAGACTTAGGTCGATCTTCTTGGGATGGAGCCGCTGCAGCCGCGCCAGTACCCTGTCAGATGTGGTGGTCATTCAGGCCGCTTTGGCTTGCTTGCAGAGCAGGCCCAGAAGCTGGATCAGCTTGCCTCGCATTTCATGGCGGTGGACGATCATGTCAACCATGCCATGCTCGAACAGATATTCGGACTTCTGAAAGCCCTCGGGCAGTTCTTCACGGATGGTGTCTTTGATCACCCGCGGCCCGGCAAAACAGATCAGCGCATTTGGCTCGGCTATCTGCACATCCCCCAACATGGCGTAGGAGGCGGTAACGCCGCCTGTGGTCGGATCGGTGAGGACGACGATATAGGGCAAGCCCGCATCCTTGACCATTTCAACGGCCACCGTGGTCCGGGGCATTTGCATCAGGGACAGGATACCTTCCTGCATGCGTGCGCCGCCCGCGGCCGTGAATAGCACCAGGGGGGCCTTTTTTGAAACCGCATGTTCCGCCGCCGCAATGATTCCATTGCCCACGCCCATGCCCATGGAGCCGCCCATGAACAGGAAATTCTGGACCGCGATAACTGCGTTCATATTGCCTATTTGGCCGTAAGCCACGGCGATGGCGTCATCATAATCGCAATTGGCGCGCGCGGCCTTCAGCCGATCGGTATATTTCTTCTGATCCCTGAATTTCAGGGGGTCACTGTTGGGTTTTGGCAGGTCGATGAGGGCATATTTTCCGTCATTGAACAGATGCTTGAACCGGGTTTCCGGCCCGATGCGCCCGTGAAAGCCACAGCTCTGACAGACGGACTGAATTTCCAGATAATCTTTCAGATACAGCAGTTGGCCGCAGCCTTTGCATTTATGCCACAGGTTGTCCGGTGTTTCTTTTTTCTTTTCAAGAACCGCCTGAATTTTCGGACGGACGAAATTGGTTATCCAGTTCATTCTGCACCTACACTCCGGCTAAGGCTTTTAACAAAGTCAAGGACTCTACTGGTAAGTTCAGGATTTGCAAGCCCTTCTTGATCAATATTAGACTGAATAATGTTAACAATTGCCGAACCGACCACCACCGCATCGGAAAATTTGGCGAAATTCTGCGCGTTTTCAGGGGTTTTAATGCCAAAGCCCACCGCAACCGGCAGATTGGTCTGTTGGCGGATCATGTCCACCGCCACCTTCACCGGGTCCAGGTCCGGGGCCGCCGTCCCGGTGATTCCCGCAATAGATACATAATAGAGAAAACCTGATGCATTCCGTAAAATATGGTCAAGCCGCGCGGGGTCCGTGGTGGGGGTCGCCAGATGGATACAGCCCATGCCCGCCGCTTTGGCCGGGTGGGCAAGTTCGTTATCTTCTTCCGGGGGCAGGTCAACAATGATCAGCCCGTCCACCCCGGCCTCCAGCGCATCGGCGAGGAAGGCATCCACGCCGTAAATATAGACCGGATTATAATAGCCCATCAGAATGATAGGGGTTGTCTTATCCTGAACCCGGAAATCACGGACCATTTGCAGGGTCCTCCGCACCGTCATATCACCCGCGAGCGCCCGGATGCTGGCGGCTTGTATGGCGGGGCCATCGGCCATGGGGTCGGAAAAGGGCATGCCCAGTTCGATAATATCCGCCCCGGCGGTGGGCAGGCCGCGCAAAATAGTGAGGGCGGTGTCATAATCTGGGTCCCCCGCCGTGGTGAAGGTGATCAAAGCCGCCCGCCCTTGGGCTTTCAGGTCGGCAAATCTTTTTTCGATGCGTTCAAGTCCCATGTTAAATCTCCGCCCCAAGGGCTGTGGCCACGGTGAAAATATCTTTGTCCCCCCGGCCACTGAGATTCATGATCATGATATGATCTTTGGGCAGGGTCGGGGCCAGCTTCATCACCCAGGCGATGGCATGGGCGCTTTCCAGGGCCGGAATAATGCCTTCAAGCTCCGTACAGAGTTGAAAAGCTTTCAGGGCTTCCTGGTCAGTGATGGGGACATATTTCACCCGGCCTGTTTCGTGGAGCCAGCTATGCTCCGGCCCGATGCCCGGATAATCCAACCCGGCAGAAATGGAATGGGCTTCCTCAATCTGTCCGTCCTCATCCATGAGCAGATAAGTGCGGTTACCGTGGAGAACGCCCGGTTTTCCGCCGGATAGTGAAGCAGCATGCTTGTCCGTGTCAAGGCCAAGCCCGGCGGCCTCAACCCCGTATATATCAATGTCTTCGTCCAGAAATTCATGGAACAGGCCAATGGCGTTGGACCCGCCACCAACGCAGGCCACCAGACTGTCGGGCAGGCGGTCTTCTTTGGTCAGAATTTGCGCCCGGGTCTCCGTGCCGATGATGCTTTGAAAATCGCGCACCAGTTCCGGGTAGGGGTGCGGTCCGGCGGCGGTACCGATAATATAGAAGGTATCATCAACGTGGGCCACCCAGTCGCGCATGGCCTCATTCATGGCATCTTTCAGGCTTTGGGAGCCACAGGTGACGGGGATGACCTCGGCCCCCAGCAATTTCATACGGAACACATTGGGCTTTTGCCGTTCAATATCCTTTTCCCCCATATAGACCACGCATTTCATGCCAAAATGGGCGCAGACGGTGGCGGTGGCGACCCCATGCTGTCCGGCCCCTGTTTCGGCGATGATGCGCGTCTTGCCCATACGCCGGGCCAACAGGATTTGACCAACACAATTATTGATCTTATGGGCACCGGTATGGTTAAGCTCCTCGCGCTTGAAATAAATTTTGGCCCCGCCCAGATGTTCGGTGAAACGTTCGGCGAAATAGAGCGGGCTGGGCCGTCCGACAAATTCCGAGAGCAAACCGTCAAATTCTGTTTTAAAAGCCGGATCATTCTTGGCGGTTTTATAGGCCTCTTCCAGCTCCAATATGAGCGGCATCAGGGTTTCAGCGACAAAACGTCCGCCGAAAATACCGAATCGCCCGTCATTATCCGGGCCGGACCGATATGTATTTTTTGTCATAGGCTGTTCACTTTGCTCATAAAGGCTTTTATTTTGGCACTGTCTTTCAGGCCGGGGCGGCTTTCAACGCCGCTGGAGACATCAATCATCTGCGCGCCGCTGATGGCGATGGCATCGGCTATATTATCCATATTAAGACCGCCGGACAACATCCACGGCAGGTTTATTTCTGCCGCCTGAATGATTTGCCAGTCAAAGGCAAGACCGTTGCCGCCGGGCAGGGCATCGGTCAGCTCCGTGGGGGCCTTGGCATCAAAAAGCAGCATATCGGCGCTGCTTTCATAAGCTTTAGCCCTGACCATGTCATCGGAGCCTGATACGGCGATAGCCTTCATCACGGGCCGCTTGAAACGGGTTTTGATTTCTTGCACACGGGCGGGGCTTTCTGATCCGTGCAGCTGCAACAGGTCAAGGGGGGCCACGGTCAGTATGCGGTCAAGTTGGCTGTCCTCCGGGTTGACAAAGACCCCGGTTTTGACCACGGACGACGGAATATCTTTGCAGAGCTCCGCCAGCTGTTCGGGACTGATATTACGCGGTGATTTGGCAAAAAAGACAAATCCCACATGGCTGGCCCCGGCGTCCACAGCGGCCGTTACGGTTTCCGGGGTACTCAGGCCGCATATCTTGGCGCGGATGGTCATGGGGTGTCGTTCAGCTGTTGGGCGATTATTTCAGCGGCCTCTGCCGGATTATCGGCCTGGGTAATCGGGCGGCCAATAACCAGATAATCGGCACCGAGGGAAATGGCCTCCGCCGGGGTCATAATCCGTTTCTGATCCCCCGCGTCACTGCCTGCGGGGCGGATACCGGGCACCACCAGGATGAAATCGGGGCCACAGGCCGCACGGATGGCGGCAATCTCAAAAGGTGAGCAGACCACACCGTCAAGGCCGCTGCTTTGTGCGAGCTTTGCCATGCGTACCACCTGATCCTCAACCGGGGTGGTGAGGCCAACGGCCATAAGGTCGCTATCATCCAGACTGGTCAGGATTGTAACCCCGACCATAAGGGGCCGTTTGCCGCCCATATTTTGAGCGGCCTGCGTCGCGGCATTGGCGGCGGCGGTCATCATGGCGGCCCCGCCCCCCGTATGAATGGTCATGATCATGGGGTTTAAGGGCATGAGCGCATGGACGGCCTTGGCCACCGTGTTTGGAATATCATGGAGCTTTAGGTCAAGGAAAATGGGCATGCCGGATTTGGCCACATGGGAAAAGCCTGCCGGCCCATTGGCCCCGAAAAATTCCAGCCCCAGCTTGACCCCGCCGACATATTTCCGCAATTTGGCCGCCAGTCCGAAAGCCCCGTGGGGGTCCGTGGTGTCCAGTGCACATAATATGCGTTGTGAGGGGAGCATGTATTTCATTTGGTCGTCTCATTCGGCTCAGGCGCGGTAACGTCTTTAAGCTGTTTTTCCAGGGCAAGGATTTTTTTGGTCTGCTGGCGGTTATGGTGGGCCTGTTTGACGGATTTTATGGTCATGACCAAGGCCCCGGCGCCAAGGCCGATAAAAATACCGGCAAATAATATCACGTAAAGTGGTACATCCCAGCCAAAGGGCAGGGGGTGCAGGCTGAAGAATACATCTGTTCTGTTTGAAACCGCCGCAATGATGCAAAAGGCCGTGAAGATAACAAAAGCCGCGAAGGCTAAAATACGCATGGTGAATTATATCCTGCCTTTAAACCGACGTAACGGGAAAGGGCTACTTATTGTTGAGACGTTCCCGCAGGTCTTTTCCGGTTTTAAAATAGGGGACATATTTTTCCGGCACATTCACCGTTTCGCCGGTGCGCGGGTTACGCCCGATACGTTTTGGCCGATGCTTGACGGAAAAGGCCCCGAAACCCCGAAGTTCCACCCGGTTGCCCTTGGCAAGGGCATCGGTAATTTCCTCAAAGATAGTATTGACGATCCGCTCCACGTCACGTTGATAAAGATGGGGGTTGGCCTCAACCAGACGCATAATCAACTCTGACTTTATCATCACTAATTCCCTTTAATTGAATCTTCCTGATTATTATTCCTTGCAGGGTGCCAGAGACTTTTTGCCCCGTCAAGGTTAAGTCCCTAAAAAAAAGGCATTTTTAGGGGTATTGGGCCGGATAATGATAAATAGTCTGAATTTTGCGATAAAAAACCCGCCCGGATAACCGGACGGGTCTGAAAATCTACTGGCGAAATATCTGTTTGAGGGAGAATGCCCTCAGTGATTCAGATTATTTCTCATCCTTGTTGGCGGCCAAAGCGGCCCCCAGAATATCACCGAGGCTTGCGCCACTGTCGGAAGAACCATACTGTTTGACAGCTTCTTTTTCTTCCGTGATTTCCAGTGCCTTGATGCTCAGGCCGACTTTGCGGTTTTTCTTGTCGAATGAGGTGACCATGGCGTCCACTTTGTCACCGACAGAGAAACGCTCTGGCCGTTGTTCGGAACGGTCACGGCTCAGGTCCGCGCGGCGGATAAAGGCTTCCATGGGGGACTCTTCGTCGCCCAGGCTAACCTCAAGGCCGTTTTCGGTCACTTTGGTAATCATACAGGTTACCGTGCCACCTTTTTTCAGGCCCTGAACACTTCCGATCGGATCGGAGGTCAGCTGTTTGATGCCAAGAGAGATACGCTCTTTCTCAATATCAATATCCAGAATGACAGCCTTGGTCGTATCGCCCTTTTTATATTCAGCAAGGGCAACTTCGCCGGATTTGTTCCAGTCCAGATCAGACAGATGAACCATGCCATCCACTTCGCCGTCTGCCAGTCCAATGAACATACCAAATTCGGTGATGTTCTTGATCTCGCCTTCGATTTCAGTGCCCACCGGATATTTATCGGCAAAGGCATCCCAAGGATTATCCAGACATTGTTTCAGGCCAAGGGAGATGCGACGTTTTTCCGGATCAATTTCCAGAACCATAACTTCGACTTCCTGACTGGTGGAAACGATCTTGCCGGGATGAACATTCTTTTTGACCCAGCTCATTTCAGACACATGGACCAGACCTTCGATACCTTCTTCCAGCTCAACAAAAGCACCGTAATCGGTGATATTGGTGATCCGGCCCTTGAGCTTGGTGCCCAGCGGGAATTTGGCTTCAACGGTAGCCCATGGATCTTCAAGCAGCTGTTTCATGCCAAGGGAGATACGTTGTGTTTCAGGGTTCAGGCGAATGATCTGAACATTGATGGTATCGCCGATGTTAAGAACTTCGGAGGGGTGGTTGATCCGTTTCCATGAAATGTCCGTCACATGGAGCAGGCCATCAATACCGCCCAGGTCAACAAAGGCACCGTAATCAGTAATATTCTTGACGATACCCTCTACCACCTGACCATCGGCCAATGTGGTGATCAGCTCTGCCCGTTGTTCGGCGCGGGTTTCTTCCAATATGGCCCGGCGGGAAACAACGATGTTGCCACGCTTGCGGTCCATTTTCAAAATCTGGAAGGGCTGTGTGATATTCATCAGTGGGGTCACATCGCGGATAGGACGCACATCAACCTGTGATCCGGGCAGGAAGGCCACCGCGCCGTTCAGGTCAACGGTAAAGCCACCCTTCACGCGGCCAAAGATAACGCCGTCAACACGTTCTTCGGCTTCGTAGGATTTTTCGAGTACGGTCCAGGATTCTTCCCGGCGGGCTTTCTCACGGGACAGGATTGCTTCGCCGGTGGCATTTTCAATGCGTTCGACAAAGATGTCTACTTTGTCGCCAACGGCAAGCTCGGCATCCTGTCCGGGGCCTGCGAATTCTTTTAAGGGGACACGGCCTTCAGCTTTGAGGCCAATGTCAATGGTTGCGGCTTCTTTATCAATTGCGATGATGGTTCCGGTAACGACTTTACCGTCGAATCTTTCGTCAGCGCCAAAAACTTCGTCGAGCATTGCGGCGAAATCTTCGGTACTTGGTGCCATTTGTTCAGCAGTCATTTAAAATTTTCTCTCTTCGTTTTCATATCGTTTTATCGGGCCAGCCGGTTGTTTCCGGCGGTCTTGCGGTTAAACAAAACGGGTTAATATAAATGCACAAACACCTTGGCTCCCCTCTTGCAAAGGCGAGTCAGGTGGGTGTCATTTCATCCGAAATCAGCTTTAACGCCTGTTCGAACACGGCTTCTATATCCGAATTTGTTGTATCAAGCAAGTGCGCGTTTGTGGCAGGTTTCAGGGGGGAATTCTGGCGGGTCATGTCTCGTTCGTCCGGCTGGATCAGCTCGGTCAGAATGGCCTGATAGTCGGTGTCAGTGCCTTTCGGGCCAAATTCTTCCAGAAACCGCCGTTTTGCGCGGGTTTCAACACTTGCAGTGATGAAAATCTTGACGTCTGCATCGGGGCAGACAACGGTGCCGATGTCCCGGCCATCGAGAACAGCCCCGGCCTTATCTCCCGGCGGATGCGCGGCAAAATCCCGCTGAAAATCCAGCAAAGCGGCTCGAACCTGGGGCAGAGCGGATATTTTTGAGGCCATGCCGCCGGTTGATTCGCTTTTGATTTCCGGGTCGGCCAGGTCCAGCTTGCCCACATTCTGTGCGGCCTTTATGGCATCGCCGTCCGTCCGGTGGGCTTCCAGCGCCACGGCCCGATACAGGCCGCCCGTATCCAGATAAGCATAATCAAAATGCCGGGCCAGCCGCCGGGCCAATGTGCCCTTGCCCGATGCCGCCGGGCCGTCGATGGCGATAACCGTCATGGGGCTTCTCCCCCGATTTGGGCACCAAGGCCATTCATGAGGGCGGCGAAGCCCGGAAAGCTGGTTTCAATGACGCTGCCGTCGTCCACTGAAACCGGCTTGTCTGTTCTCATGCCTAGGGTCAGGAAGGACATGGCGATGCGGTGATCCAGATGGGTCGTGACCTGTGCGCCGCCCGTTATGCTGCCTGACCCGGTGACGGTCATGCCATCCTCATGTTCGGTAACCGCAACGCCGCAGGCCTTCAATCCCGCCACCATAACCGCAATCCGGTCGCTTTCCTTAACCCGGAGTTCGGACAGGCCGCGCATGACCGTATCACCCTTGGCAAAGCACGCGGCAATGCACAGGATGGGATATTCATCAATCATGGACGGGGCGCGGCTCATGGGCACGGTGATGCCGGTGAGTTTGCTGTGACGCACATGAATATCCGCCACCGATTCGCCGCATTCCAGTCGTTTATTAACAAAGTTAATATCCGCGCCCATGTCCCGCAGGGTCGCATATAGGCCAGTGCGGGAGGGATTCATGCCCACATTTTCAATAATAATGTCCGAACCGGGGGTGATCAGCGCCGCCACGGTGGGAAAGGCCGCCGAGGAAGGGTCCGCCGGCACCCGCATTTCCCGGGCGGTCAGGTCCGGCTGTCCGGTGACGGTGATGGCCTTGCCGTTGATTTCGATCGGCACCCCGAAATGGGCGAACATGCGTTCCGTATGATCGCGGGTCGGGGTTGGCTCAATGACCGTGGTTTTGCCGGGTGTATTGAGGGCCGCCAGCAGGATTGCCGACTTCACTTGCGCTGAGGCCACGGGAAGCTCATATTCGATGGGCATCGGGTCCATAATACCCGTCACGGTGAGCGGCAGGGTCATGCCCTCGGCCCCCGCAAAACCCGCGCCAAATTTTGACAGGGGGTCTGTGACCCGCTTCATAGGCCGCCCGGACAGGGAAGCATCACCGGTAAAGACGGTCTGAAAAGGATAGCTGGATACCAGCCCCATGACCAGCCGCGCGCCGGTGCCGCTATTGCCCATATCCAGCGGCTTTTCAGGTTGAATCAGGCCGCCAATGCCGACCCCGTGGACCCGCCAGTCCCCGTCTTTTTCGCGGGTAATCTC
>DRKK01000051.1 GCA_011051815.1 Sphingomonadales bacterium
AGAGGAACCAAGCCGGGCCAGAAGGCTGTTGATACTCATGGCTTCCAAACCGTCCTCATCCCGGTAGGACTGAATACTTGCGGTGCCAAGACGTTTTGACAGCCCCTCACCCCCGGCCCCGGTGAGCAGGGAGAAATGCGCATAGGCCGGCGTCCTGCCGCCTAGGGCCTCAAACAACTGTGTCTGAACCGCGCTGTTGGTGGCATGGTCCTCACCGCGCATAATATGGGTAATTTCAAAGTCTATATCATCGACCACCGATGGCAGGGTATAGAGAAAACTGCCGTCCCCCCGGATCAGAATGGGATCGCTCAGGGCCTCAAGATCAAAGCTCAAGGGCCCCTTGACCAGATCCTGCCATTCCACCCGTGCGGGCAGGTTCAGCTTGAACCGCCAATGGGGCGCACGGCCCTCGGCTTCATAGGTGGCAATCTCTGCATCCGTCAGCTTTAATCCGGCCCGGTCATATACGGGTGGCTTGCCCTGCCCCAGCTGAACTTTGCGTTTAAGCTCCAGTTCCTGCCCGGTTTCATAACAGGGATACAGACGCCCGTCTGCTTTGAGTTTTTCCACGGCCTGAGCGTAACGGTCAATGCGGTCCGACTGACGGGCAGTTTCATCCCATGTCAGGCCCAACCATGTGAGGTCCCGTTCAATGGCCTCGGCGAAAGCCTCAGTCGAGCGCGCCGCATCCGTATCATCAAAACGCAACAGGAATGTTCCGCCCTGCTGACGGCAGAAAAGCCAGTTAACAAGGGCGGTACGGATATTTCCCACATGCAAAAGCCCGGTGGGGCTTGGGGCAAAGCGAACTTTTACGGACATAAATATCTTTTCTCATTCTTCGGTTTTGGCATTGCGAAAACCGTTGGTTATGGGATAACGACGATCCCGGCCAAAATTCCGCCGGGTCAGCTTAACACCGGGCGGAGCCTGTCGTCTTTTATACTCCGCGATATACAGCAGATGTTCGATACGCGCAACCGTCTCTCTGTCATGGCTCTTGGCCACAATATCCGCCACGGGCATTTCCTGTTCCACAAGGCAGTTCAGAATATCATCCAGTATTTCATAGGGCGGCAGGCTGTCCTGATCCGTCTGATCCGGTTTCAGCTCAGCCGTGGGTGGCTTGGTGATGATATTTTCCGGCATGACCTGTCCCTTTGGTCCAAGCCCCCCCTTGGGATGATGAGCATTGCGCCATTCACTAAGGGCAAAAACATCCGTTTTATAGAGGTCTTTCAAGACCGAATAACCACCGCACATATCGCCGTACAGCGTCGCATAGCCCACGGACATTTCCGATTTATTGCCCGTGGTCAGCACCATATGGCCAAATTTATTGCTGATCGCCATGAGCAAAACCGCCCTGATCCGCGATTGCAGATTTTCCTCAGTGGTGTCGGCCTCCGTCCCGGCAAACTGCCCGGCCAGCATCACATCATAGGCCTGAACCGCTGGCTCTATGGGAATATTATCAATCCGCGCCCCGATCCAGTCCGCACAGAGGGCCGCATCCAGCAGGCTTTCCTCGCTGGTATATTTTGACGGCATCATCACCAGATGAACTTTATCCGCGCCCAGAGCATCCACGGCCACAACGGCGCTGATGGCGCTGTCAATACCGCCCGACATGCCCAGCACCACACCGGGGAAACGGTTTTTCTGCACATAATCCCGAAGGCCCGTCATCATGGCCTGATACAGGGCCTCATGGCCCGTTGGCACCTCATGGATTTCCCCGGGAACGCAAGTCCATACGCCTGTATCATTCTGCCAGACTGTCTCATGGATATTTTCCCGCCAGCTTTCGCTACGCGCCGCAAGCTGGCCGTCCCCATTCAGGACAAAGGCCCCGCCATCAAAGGCCAGCTCATCCTGCCCGCCCACCTGATTTACATAAATCAAGGGCCGCGATGTCTCAGCCACCCGCGCCTGTGCCAAGGTCTCGCGGTCTTCATGCTTGCCCTGCTCAAAGGGGGAGCCATTGAGGACAATCAGAATTTCAGCCCCGTCTGTGCATAGGGCATTGGATACCTCCGGCTGCCACATATCCTCACAGATCATAACGCCCAGCTTCACCCCCCGAAAAGACAGGGCTTTTGGGTCCGGCCCGGCGGCAAATACGCGTTTTTCATCGAATACACCGTAATTGGGCAAATCAACCTTGTGACGGATGGCGGCAATCTTGCCCTTATCCAGTAAAATGGCGGAATTATAGAGCTGCGCCCCTTCCCGCCAGCAAGTCCCAATCAGCATGGCAGGCCCATCATCTGCGGACAGAGCCGCCAATTCCGTAACCTTGTCCATAGCTGCCTTCTGAAAGGCCCCTTTCAGGACAATATCTTCCGGTGGATAGCCGATCAGGCATAGCTCGCTATAGACCACAAGGTCAGCATTATTCCGGCGCGCAGTCTCCCGCGCGGCCAGAATTTTGTCAAAATTACCGGATAAATCCCCAACCGTGGGGTTCAGACTAGCAAGCGTGATTTTCAACTGTTTCAAACCCTTTCAAATCAGGCCTGCACAGTATCACCCTGTTTCTGCAATGCCAATGCCTGACGTTCTTCTTTTAGACTTTCTGCAATCAAAAAGGCAAGCTCAAGTGACTGACTTGCGTTCAGGCGTGGGTCACAGAATGTGCGGTAACGGTCAGCCAACTTCTCATCAGTGATGGCCTCGGCCCCGCCCGTACATTCGGTCACATTCTGCCCGGTCATCTCAAAGTGAACCCCGCCCGCATAGGTGCCCATGGTGCGATGCACCCGGAAAAAGCGGCGGATTTCTGCCAAAACCTGATCAAACGGCCGGGTTTTAAAACCGGTAGACGACTTGATGGTGTTGCCATGCATGGGATCCGACGACCAGACAACCTGACAGCCTTCTTCCGTAATCCGGCGGATAACAGGCGGCAGTTTTTCTTCCAAAAGATCGGCCCCCATACGACAGATTAATGTGATCCGTCCGGCCTCATTTTGCGGGTTGAGCTTGTCAAGGATGCGAATCAAATCATCCATATCCGTGGTTGGTCCTACCTTGACCCCGAGCGGGTTGCCAATGCCGGACATAAATTCAATATGGGCTTCGTCCAGAATCCGGGTCCGATCCCCCACCCACAGCATATGGCCCGATGTATCGTACCAGCGGCCTGTGGTGCTGTCCACCCGGGTCAGGGCCTCCTCATACCACAAGAGCAAAGCCTCATGGGAGGTATAGAAATCAGTGCCACTTAATTCACGGGTATCCGCATCAACGCCGCAGGCCCGCATGAAACGCAGGGCTTCATCAATACGGTCGGCCATATCGCTATATTGTTCCGACGCCGGGTTATTTTTAACGAACTCCAGATTCCACTGATGAACCTTATGCAGATTGGCATAGCCCCCTTGCGCAAAGGCCCGGAGCAGATTTAGCGTTGACGCCGACTGGCTATAGGCCTTCAACATGCGTTTAGGGTCCGGGATACGGGATTCGGCGGTAAATTCCAGCCCGTTGATGATGTCCCCCCGGTAGCTGGGTAATTCAACACCATTTTCCGTTTCAAAATCCGAACTGCGCGGCTTGGCAAATTGCCCCGCCATACGGCCCACCTTGACCACCGGGCAAGCCGCCGCATAGGTCATGGCCACAGACATCTGAAGCAAAACCCGGAAGGTATCACGAATATTATCCGCATGAAATTCACCAAAACTTTCCGCACAGTCGCCGCCCTGCAACAAAAAAGCCTTGCCCTCAGCCACATCGGCCAGCTGGGACGTCAGGCGCCTTGCTTCACCCGCAAAAACCAATGGCGGACAGATGCTTAATTCTGCCTCGACTTTTTCAAGTTCTGCCGGGTCGGTATAGGTCGGAACCTGCCGTATGGCTTTTGTCCGCCAACTATCCGGTGTCCAGTTCTTACTCATAATTCCATCCATTCTATTAAACTC
>DRKK01000052.1 GCA_011051815.1 Sphingomonadales bacterium
AATATGGGCCAGCAGCCGCAGCTCAATCTGGCTATAGTCGGCGGCCAGAAATTTATGGCCTTCTTTAGGGATAAAGGCTTTGCGGATTTTGCGGCCTTCTTCGGTCCGGATCGGAATATTCTGTAGGTTAGGATCATTGGACGCCAGCCGCCCGGTGGTGGTGGACGCCAGAGAATAAGACGTATGTATTCGTCCGGTATCCGCATTGATTTGGTCCTGCAAGGCATCCGTATAGGTGCTTTTCAGCTTGGCCAACTGGCGCCAGTCCAGCACCCGCGCGGGCAACGCGTGCCCCTCTGCGGCCAGCCCCTCCATCACATCCACATTGGTGCTATAGCCCCCGCTTTTATTCTTTTTGCCGCCGGATAATCCCATTTCATCGAATAGAATTTCGCCCAGTTGTTTGGGCGACGCAATGTTAAATTCACGGCCCGCAAGCCCGTGAATTTCCGTCTCCAGAGCCCCAAGCCGTTCGGCAAAATCATTGGACAGACGATGCAGCATCTGACGGTCGACCAATATGCCTTCCTGCTCCATAGCCGCCAGCACCGCGGCCAGTGGCCGGTCCATGGTTTCATAGACAGTCATCATGCCATCCTCCACAAGGCGTGGTTTGAGTAACCGATGCAGGCGGCCCGTAATATCCGCATCCTCGGCGGCATAATCCGTGGCCTTGTCCAGCGGAACCTTGTCAAAAGTGATCTGATTTTTACCGGTGCCGCAAATCTCCTTAAACGAAATACAGTCATGGTCCAGATGCCGTTTGGCCAGCTCATCCATGCCATGATGGTGCCGCCCCGCATCCAGCGCATAAGAAATAAGCATGGTATCGTCCAGCGGGCTGATATGAATGCCATGCTTCGCCAGTATCAAATAATCATATTTGATGTTTTGGCCGATTTTCAGGATCGCAGGGTCTTCCAGAACAAGTTTCAAGGCGGTCAAGACCTCCTCCATAGGCAATTGTTCAGGCCCTTTGTTATCGCCAAAGTCAAGCTCCCCTTCCACCACCGATGTATGGCCAAGGGGGATATAGCAGGCCTTACCCGCCTCTATGGACAAGGAAATCCCCACCAGCCGCGCCCGCATGGCGTTCAGCGATGTGGTTTCCGTATCAATGGTCACCTGATAAGCGGCGCGGATGTCGGTGATCCAGCGATCAAGCTGATTCATGGTGGTGACGGTTTCATAGGCAACCTCTGTCGGGGCAGCAGCAGCCTGATAGGTCTCCGGCACATCTGAGCCCATATGAGATAGAACCTTGTTGGTCAGACTACGGAAGCCCTGTTCCTCCAGAAACGGCAGGACCGCCTCCGGGTCAATATCCTTAACAGCCAGACTGTCAATATCCGGCAAGCCCGCTACATCCTGTTTCAGGGTCACCAGATCGAGGCTGATGCGGGCCATGTCAGCAAATTCAATCAAATTCTGCCGCCGTTTGGGTTGCTTGATCTCCTCTGCCCGGGCCAGCAAACTGTCCAGATCGCCATATTCCAGAATCAGTTGCGCCGCCGTCTTGACGCCAATGCCCGGCACCCCCGGCACGTTATCGGAACTGTCCCCGGCCAACGCCTGAATCTCGATCACCTTGTCCGGGGTCACGCCGAATTTCTCGAAAACCTCATCGGGGCCAATATGGCGGTTCTTCATGCTGTCAAACATGCTCACCTGTTCGCCCACCAACTGCATCAGGTCCTTGTCCGACGAAACGATGGTCACCTTGAACCCCGCCGCCTCGGCCCGGCGGGCATAGGTGGCGATAATGTCATCGGCCTCAAAGCCGTCGCTGTCAATAGCGGGAACATTAAAGGCATCAACCGCCTCGCGTATGATGGGAAATTGCGGCACCAGATCATCGGGAGCTGGTGGGCGGTGCGCCTTATAGTCTGGATAGATGTCATTGCGGAATGTCTTGCGTGCCCGGTCAAAAATACAGGCCAGATGGCTGGGCCTCTCTCCGTCATCAAGGTCTTTAAGCAGCTTGAACAGCATATTGGAAAAGCCCATCACCGCATTGATCGGCGTCCCGTCATGGCGGGTCATGGGCGGCAGTGCGTGATAGGCGCGAAAGATAAAACCCGACCCGTCGATAAGATAAAGATGCTTGGCACTTGCGCCAAGGGGGGAATCTGTCATAAGTTTACGACCTGAATATGAAATTTAATATTAAGTTGGGCGAAATATAGCATATGGATCATCAATTGGCTCTGGAAATTCGGGGTCTTGAAAAAATTTATGGCAAGGGCGGAAGCAAGACAGCAAAACATGCGCTGAAAGGCATTGACCTGAGCGTGCGGCGGGGCCGTATTTTCGGGTTGCTCGGCCCAAATGGCGCGGGCAAGTCAACCTCCATCAATATATTGGCCGGGCTGGTGCGCAAGACAGCCGGGACGGCCAAAGTATGGGGCTTTGACATTGATGAACAGCCCCGCAATGCCAAGGCCAGCATCGGCATCGTGCCTCAGGAAATATATTTTGACGCCTTTTTCTCCCCGCGCGAAATGCTGGAACTTCAGGCCGGGTTTTACGGCGTGCCAAAAGCCGACCGCCGCACCGATGAAATCCTCGAAGCCGTCAGCCTGCTGGACAAGGCCGACAGCTACACCCGCCATCTGTCGGGCGGCATGAAAAGGCGGCTTCTTGTGGCCAAGGCCATGGTCCATAACCCGCCCATTCTGGTGCTGGACGAACCAACCGCCGGGGTCGATGTGGAACTGCGCCAGAATTTATGGAGCTATGTGCGCAAATTGAACGCGATGGGGGTTACCATCGTGCTGACCACCCATTATCTGGAAGAAGCCGAGGAATTATGTGACGAGATTGCCATCATCAATCACGGCGAGGTCGTGGCCTGTGACAGCACCAAAAATCTGCTGGGGCGGCTGGATGAAAAAGTGATCATCATCCGGCCCACATCGCCCCTGTCCGTCGTGCCGGACATCCTGCAAAAAATTGGCGCGAGCCTGAACAAGGCGGGTGAGATCGTGGTTCAATTCAGCCCGAGCAACCTGTCCATCGGCAGTATATTACAGAAAGTTCAGGAGGCCTCCGTGGAAATAGCCGACCTGTCAACGCAGGAAAGTGATCTGGAGGATATTTTCCTGCAAATTACTTCCGCAGAAAATGTCTGAGAAACCCATGTCAAAATTCCATGACTTCGATGTATTAGTGATCGGCAGCGGAGCGGCGGGTCTGTCGCTGGGCCTGAAAGTGGCCAACCATGCAAA
>DRKK01000053.1 GCA_011051815.1 Sphingomonadales bacterium
GTCTGGGCTTTCTGGAATACTCCTTTGTGGAAACGGTGGAGGCCATGCATCCCTATTATTTCATTCGGGCAACCGGCGGTGGATTATTCCTCATCGGCGCCCTGATTATGGTCTATAACCTGTGGAGAACAGTGCGGGGCGACGGGGATGCTGTTCCTCTGACTCACCAAGCTGTTCCGGCAGAATAAAAGGGATATAAAAATGTCATTCAAACATGAAATATTTGAGAAGAATCCCCTCTTGCTTCTGGTTGGTATCCTGATTGTGGTTGCCATAGGCGGGCTGGTGGAAATCGCGCCTTTATTCTATCTGGAAAATACCATAGAAAAGGTCAAAGGTATGCGCCCCTATACTCCGCTGGAGCTTGCGGGCCGAAACATCTACGTGCGGGAAGGCTGTTACCTCTGCCATTCCCAGATGATTCGCTCCACCCGTGATGAGGTGGAACGCTACGGCCATTATTCCCTGGCGGCGGAAAGCATGTATGATCACCCTTTCCAATGGGGATCCAAACGGACAGGGCCCGACCTGGCCCGTGTTGGCAATAAATATTCCGACGAATGGCACCGGGAACATATGCATGACCCCCGCGCCGTTGTGCCGGAATCTGTGATGCCGGGCTATCCGTTTCTGGCCAAAAATGACCTGAAATTCAACCTTATTACGGCAGAACTTAAAGCCAATCGAATGGTCGGCGTTCCCTATACAGAAGATCAAATCAAGAATGCCAAGGCGGACCTCTTGGCCCAGCTGGACGAAGATTCCGATGATTATGATGCTTTCATGGAACGTTATCCCACCGCACAGGTGCGTGACTTTGATGGAAATCCCGATAAGGTCAGCGAACTGGATGCCCTTGTTGCCTATATGCAAATGCTGGGCACGCTGGTTGACTTTTCTCTTTATAACGATAAAGAAAACAACCGCTAGGAGCCAGATAATATGACCCATCAGGATGTTGCCAATTTTGCCGAAAGCTGGGGCCTGCTAATATTATTTTGCATGTTTGCAGCGGCCATTGCCTATGCCTTCTGGCCCACCAATAAATCTAAATTCACCAAGGCGGCATACCGTCCGCTTGAGGAGGAATAATCATGTCATCAGAACCCGAATATGACGAACATAGCAAAACCTATACAACCGGCCATGAATGGGACGGTATCAAGGAACTGAATACGCCTCTGCCCCGCTGGTGGTTATGGACCATATATGCCACGATCATATGGTCTATCGGATATTGGATTTTGATGCCCGCCTGGCCCTTGGTGAGTGATTATACCAAGGGGTATCTGGGCTATTCCCAGCGAGATGTGGTGGCCGCGGACCTGGCCACAGCCAAAGCTGCCCGGGATGTTTTTGCCCAGAAACTTCTGGCGGCAGACCTTCAGACCATTGAAAATACGCCGGATCTTCTGGAATTTGCCCGCGCCGGGGGCAAGGCGGCCTTCGGCGACAATTGCGCGGCCTGTCACGGTTCCGGGGCTGCCGGGGCCAAGGGCTATCCCAACCTGAATGATGATGATTGGCTGTGGGGCGGTACGCTTGATGAAATCCACCATACCATCACTGTTGGCATCAGGGGCACCCATGACGATACCCGCCTTAGCGATATGCCAGCCTTCCTGAGCGATGAAATTCTGGACAAGGATCAGATCAGGGATATGGCAACCTATGTGCGTTCCCTATCGGACAAGACAATTGTCGCACCTGCCGGAACAGCGGAACTATTTCAGGAAAATTGTGCGGCCTGTCACGGCGAGAACGCAAAGGGCAGCCGGGATTTTGGCGCACCAAATCTCACTGATGCTATCTGGCTTTATGGCTCTGACCCTGAAACGCTGATCACAACAATCTCATACAGCCGTAAAGGTGTTATGCCCACGTGGGCAGGCCGCCTTGATCCGGCAACCATCAAGAGTTTGGCGGTTTTCGTTCACACCTTAGGCGGAGGCGAATAGGGCATGACCTCTCGACCTGATTCCGGGTCTTCCGAGCCAGAAACCTCGCCCATAATTCCACATGAGAAGGTTGAGCGCGCCTCGGTTGAGGCCGTTAACAAGGCAGAGAATCGTTCTCTGTATGCGGCCCAGAAAAAGATCCATCCCAAACGGGCGAGTGGTAAATTCCGGACCATTAAATGGTGGGTGATGATTGTCACCCTTGGCATTTATTATTTTTCTCCCTGGATCAGATGGGAACGGGCGCCGGGCATCCCCGATCAGGCTATTCTGGTAGATATAGCCAACAGCCGGTTTTATTTTTTCGCCATCGAAATCTGGCCACAGGAGGTCTATTATATCACCGGCCTGCTCATATTAGCGGCTGTTGGCCTGTTTCTGGTGACCAGCACATTGGGCCGTGTCTGGTGCGGTTATACCTGTCCCCAAACGGTATGGGTGGACCTGTTTCTGGTGGTAGAGCGTTTTTTCGAAGGCGATCGAAATGCCCGGATCAAGCTGGACAAAGCCCCCTGGACCCTGTCCAAGGTTGCCAAACGCGTGGCCAAGCATGTGATGTGGCTGTGGATTTCGGTCCTCACCGGCGGCGCATGGGTATTCTA
>DRKK01000054.1 GCA_011051815.1 Sphingomonadales bacterium
AGCTCCGGTCATTGAATGACCTGATTTATCTGGGCGATATTGCCGACATGACAGAGATCAGGGATGAAAAAAACCATATCAGCCTTGGGGCCGCCGTCACCTTTTCAGATGCCCTGCCCCTGCTCACCAAATATTTCCCCGATCTGGGCGAGGTAATGCGCCGCATTGGCTCCACCCAAATCCGCAACCGGGGTACCATCGGCGGCAATATTGCCAATGGTTCGCCCATCGGCGACAGCCTGCCTGTCCTGATCGCCCTCAATACAGAGATTACCCTGCAAAGCAAAAATGGCCCCCGCCAATTACCCCTTGAAGAATATTTCATTGATTACGGCACACAAGACCTGCGCCCCGGTGAATTTATCGCCAGCCTGCGCATCCCCAAGCTGACACAAGATCAATATTTCCGGGCCTATAAAATATCAAAACGCTTTGATCAGGATATTTCCGCCGTCTGCGCCGCCCTGTGCCTCACTTTTGAAGGCGATAGCATCACCTTGGCCCGGATCGCTTTTGGCGGCATGGCGGCAACCCCTAAAAGAGCGACAGAGGCCGAACAGGCGCTTATCGGCACCAAATGGTCCGAAGGCTCCATCACCGCCGCCATGACAGCCCTTGAAAGAGATTTCAGCCCCTTAAGCGATATGCGCGCCAGTGCCGCCTATCGTCTGCAGGTGGCGCAAAATCTGCTCCGCAAAGCCTATATTGAACGTCAAGGCCAGCAGGAAACCCGCCTTGTGGGACAGGGAGCCTGCCCATGAGTCATGAACCGGAAAACCGCCCCATTCACGGCGATATTCATCAGGGACAACGCCACGACAGCGCCCACAAGCATGTGGCGGGAACGGCGCGCTATATTGATGACCTGCCGGAACGGGCCGATATTCTGCATCTGTGCCTTGGTCAGAGCGACCGCGCCCATGCCCGGATTATATCCATGGATTTAAGCGCCGTGCAGGCCGCACCTGGCGTTGTCGCCGTGGCCACAGCCAAAGACATTCCCGGAAAGAATGATGTCAGCCCCTTTGCCGGGGATGACCCGCTCTTTGCCGAAGATATAGTCTCTTTCCACGGCCAGTCCCTGTTTGCCGTTGCCGCCGAAACGCGCGATCAGGCCCGCCGCGCCGCGCGTCTGGCCAAAATCGAATATGAAGAACGCCCCGCCATCCTGACCATTGATCAGGCCATGGATGCCAAGTCTTACATCGAAACCCCCCAGAAAATGGCGCAGGGCGATGCAGAGGCCGCTCTGACATCTGCCCCCTTGCGCGCCCAGGGCCGTTTGCGCCTTGGCGGACAGGATCATTTCTATCTGGAAGGTCAAATCGCCATGGCCGAAATGCGCGAAGACGGCGATGTCCATGTCTGGTCCTCAACCCAGAATCCGACCGAAGTTCAGCATCTGGTAGCTCATGTGCTTGACCAGCCTTTTAACAGCGTCAGCGTGGAACTCCGGCGCATGGGCGGGGGCTTTGGCGGCAAGGAAACCCATCCGTCCCTGTTTGCGGCGGCGGTGGCCCTGATGGCGCGGATCACAGGGCGGGCGGTTAAATGCCGGGTTGACCGGGATGATGATATGATCATGACCGGCAAACGCCATGATTTCCGCATTGATTATGATGTGAGCTTTGATGACAAGGGTCAGCTTTGCGGCCTGAAACTCAGTCTTGCCGCCCGATGCGGCTATTCGGTGGACCTGTCCCCGGCCATCAATGACCGGGCCATGTTCCATGCGGATAATTGCTATTTCCTCGAAAATGTGGAGATCATATCCTTTCGTTGCCGCACCAATACGGTTTCCAACACCGCTTTTCGCGGCTTTGGCGGACCGCAGGGCATGATTGCCATTGAACGGATCATGGATGTGGTCGCCCATAAAACGGGCCGGGATCCACTGGACGTGCGCAAGATCAACCTTTACGGCAAGGACAGGCGCAATATCACCCCCTACGGCATGACGGTAGCGGATAATATCGCGCCTGACATCATGGCCGCCCTTGAGAAAACCTCAAATTATCAGGCTCGGCGCGTGGAAATTGAAAAATTCAACGCGGCCCATAAATATCTTAAAAAAGGACTGGCCCTGACCCCGGTGAAATTCGGCATTTCCTTTACCCTGCTCCATCTTAATCAGGCAGGCGCACTGATCCATATCTATGCGGACGGCAGTGTTCACCTGAACCACGGCGGCACCGAAATGGGTCAGGGGCTATTCACCAAAGTGGCGCAAGTGGTGGCCAATGAATTTCAGATCGATATAGACCGTATTAAAATCCTGCCAACCAATACGGACAAGGTACCCAACACCTCCCCCACCGCGGCCTCATCCGGTTCTGACCTGAACGGCATGGCGGCCTTGCGAGCGGCTGAGACCTTAAAAACCCGGCTGATAGATTTTGCCGCCGAGAAATATGATTGTGCGCCGGAAAATATCAGCTTTCGCAATAATCAGGTTTTTCTGGAAAACCGCTGTATCAGTTTTAATCAGCTGGTGAAAGAGGCCTATATGGGCCGCATATCCCTGTCCGCCACCGGATATTACCGGACACCAAAAATCCATTATGACCGCAAGATTCATAAAGGGCGGCCCTTTTACTATTTCGCGTATGGCGCGGCGGTGGCCGAGGTGATTATTGACACTCTTACGGGCGAGAATAAAATCTTGCGGGTGGATATACTCCATGATGCGGGTAAGTCGCTCAATCCGGCACTGGACAAGGGACAGATTGAAGGCGGCTTCATTCAGGGCGCGGGCTGGTTGACCACCGAAGAACTGGTTTTTGATGACAAGGGGAGCTTACGCACCCATGCCCCCTCCACCTATAAAATCCCCACCAGTGCTGATCGCCCGGCGCATTTCACCATCGACCTGTGGGACGGAGAAAACCGGGAAATGACCATCAAACGGTCCAAGGCGGTGGGTGAGCCGCCCTTCATGCTGGCCAATGCAGTTCATTCCGCCCTAACGCAAGCCGTAGCCAGTGCCGCCCCGTCGGATAATCTTCCGGACCTTAACGCCCCGGCAACCCCCGAAGAAATATTGACCCGATGTACGACTGGATAAAAAAAGCCCGCGCCATGATCGCCAAGGATGGTTGGGCCGTTCTGGTGACCGTCACCTCTGCCAAGGGTTCCGTCCCCCGGGCCGCTGGAACAAAGATGCTGGTGGGGCTGAAAACTGTTGACGGCACCATCGGCGGCGGTGCCCTAGAACATATGGCTATCCAGCAGGCGCGCCTTATGGGTAAGGCGGGGAAAGAGAACTCCAAAGATATTGACGTCCCTCTTGGCCCCAAAACCCGCCAATGCTGCGGTGGGCATGTGATGCTTCACCTTGAACGGCTGGATGATGCGCGGATGAAAGAGCGGCAGGCTGATCCGGATGAGCGGAAACCGCTGTTCCTGTTCGGGGCCGGGCATGTGGGCCGGGCAATTATCGCGCGCATGGAAGGGCTGCCCTTTCGCATCACGTGG
>DRKK01000055.1 GCA_011051815.1 Sphingomonadales bacterium
ATCCTGCAAACCACCAAAGCGACCTATATCCTGACCCTTTATGAAAAGCGGGTGAATCCCGATGATCTGCCCTTTTTTCTGGGGCTGATGGATCATCTGGTGAAAAAGGGCTGTAATACGGCGGCTCCGGTGGCGGACCGTAAGGGCAATGTTCTGAAGGTTTTGTGTGGTCGGCCGGCGGCCCTGATCAGTTTCCTCAATGGCCTGTCGGTGAGCAGGCCGGGGCCGGACCATTGTTATCAATTGGGACAGGAAATGGCCCGGATGCATTTGGCGGCGGCAGATTTTAACCTCGGGCGGGAAAATGCCCTGTCCGTCGCAGGCTGGCAGGATTTGGTCAGCCAGTGCGCGGGCCATGCCGATGACGTGGCGGCGGGACTGAAAGAATTGCTCCGTGAAGAGCTGTCTTTCCTGAAAGAAAATTGGCCGTATGGTTTGCCAGAGGGTATTATTCACGCGGATTTGTTTCCTGATAATGTGTTTTTCATGGATGGGGCCTTGTCTGGGCTGATCGATTATTATTTCGCCTGCAATGATATATTGGCCTATGACGTGGCTATCTGCCTGAATGCCTGGTGTTTTGAGGGGGACGGTGCCTTTAACATGACCAAGGCCATGTGGCTGCTCAAGGGATATGCGGAGGTCAGGCCCCTGTCAAAAGATGAAATGGTCGCCATGCCGATCCTGTGCCGGGGGGCGGCGTTCCGCTTTTTACTGTCCCGGTTGTATGACTGGCTCAATCAGGTAGAGGGAGCTTTGGTTCAGGTCAAAGACCCGGCAGAATATATCTGTAAATTAAAATTTCACCGGGCGGTTAAAAGCCCGTCAGAATATGGACTGGATTTATGAAAGAAGTGGTAATTTACACGGATGGGGCCTGTTCGGGCAATCCGGGACCGGGGGGCTGGGGCGCGTGGTTGGTGTCCGGCGGACACAGCAAGGAGCTGACCGGCGGCATGGTGGAAACCACCAATAATCAGATGGAACTGACCGCCGCCATAGAGGGGCTGAAATCCCTGAAAGGCCCTTGCCATGTGACCCTCTATACGGACAGCACTTATGTGAAGGACGGCATTACCAAATGGATTCACAACTGGAAGAAAAACGGCTGGCGCACCGCCAACCGCAAGCCGGTGAAGAATGCCGCACTGTGGCAGGCCTTGGATGAGCAGGTGGAAAGCCATGATATTACATGGAAATGGGTCAAGGGCCATAACGGCGATCCGGGCAATGAAAAGGCCGATGAGCTGGCCCGTCAGGGTATGGTTGACTATCAATATTAAGGGGAGGGAAGAAAATGTCTCGGGATGATTTATTTAAGGCCATAGATGTGGCCGATGAGGCGAAGTTGCGGGCCATTCTGGCCACAGATTCGGCTCTGGCGTCAAGCCGTAGTACGGACGGGGTATCGGCCATTCTGTTTACCCTCTATCTGGGAAAGAGTGAATTGACACAGGCTTTGCTGGACCATAATCCTGATTTGGATAAATTTGATCTGGCGGCTCTGAATATGCACGAAAAGCTGGCGCGTGTTCTGGCCCATGAAAGTGATATAGATCAGTTGAGCGGCGATGGGTTTTCCGCCCTGCATCTGGCGTGCTTTTTCGGATCACTGGAATCGGCGGCTCTGTTGGTGGAGATGGGGGCCAATGTGAATATTCATGCGGATAATATGACGGACCTGCGGCCACTTCACAGTGCCTGTGCCGCCGGACAGGGGGCCATCGCCAGCCTGTTGCTTAAAGCCGGCGCAAAGCCAAATGTGATACAGGCCGGGGGCTATACCCCGCTTATGACGGCGGCCAGTCTGGGCAATGACCCTGTGGTTGATATGTTGCTGGAATTTGGCGCGGATGTGACGGTGAAGTCAGATGACAATAGAACGGCGGCGGATTTCGCCAAGGCCGCCGGTTTTGACGGCTTGATTAGTAAACTGTAAAAAACGGCAGAGGTGAAATATAGTCATCACCCCTGCCAAGGCTAGAAGATATTAGAAGCGTAGAGTCGCCCCGAGCAGGAAGCGGTTATCATTGGGATCAAACGTAATATTATCCGTACCGCTTGCCACGGACCATTTTTTGTAATTGGCCCGGGTATATTCAGCCCGCAGACTGATTTTCGGGGTTATCGCAAATTCAACACCGCCGCCGTAACGAAAGCCGCTCAGGCGTTTGCTTGCATTGGTGGTCAGGCCAAAAGTGTCAAACTTGGTTGAGGTAAAGCCACCCAGACCATAGAATAAGGCCCGGTCGGCAACAAAACCAACCCGTCCGGACAAGTCCAGCGTATTTTTCGCTTTCAGGCCTGTGTTGGTTGTGCCAAAAGACAGGGTAGGTGCGGGATTACGGTTGAGGTAAAAACCGCCTTCAAGGCCAAAATAAATCTGGTCCATCTGGGCACCGAAGCCGCCGTAAATTCCGCCGCCGACTTTCTTTTTACCAGTCAATGTTGTGGTAATGGCCGGGGTGACGGTGGCCCCGTTGTTATATTTATCCAATGTCAATGCGCCGCCGATATAACCGCCGTTAAAGGGGGCATTGTCATCACCGGCATAGGCATTGACCACAGCGGAGGTCATGATTACGGTAGAGGCCACGGTGGCCAAAAGGGTTTTCTTGGATAAGATAGTCATTTTTCTGTTTCCTTTTAGTGTTGAAGTTTAAATTCAACTGTTAAATATTCCGAATGTTCAAC
Organism: Sphingomonadales bacterium; assembly: GCA_011051815.1. GTDB lineage: Bacteria > Pseudomonadota > Alphaproteobacteria > Sphingomonadales > Emcibacteraceae > Paremcibacter. The sequence continues at coordinate 2,695 of DRKK01000055.1, forward strand.
AACATCGGATCGGGTTTATCCCTCACCCGGAAACATATATAGAAATGTATGATGGGAAATTCGTCCGAACCGATAGGGAATGACCTGTTTTCAGGCCTTGCCTGTTGGTTCGTACTTATTATAACTCATTGAAAATAAAGAAAAATGGCATAATTATGGCAAAGTCATAGACTATGTCAGGAATATGTCAGAATCGGGAAAATGAGGCCAGATTTGGACGGATTAGTGTTGTTTGCGATATTCTGTGGGCGTCAGGCCGGTATGTCGTTTAAAGGCGGTGTTAAAGGTGGATTTTGAGTTGAAGCCCACATTATGGGCAATCTCCAGTACTGGAATTTTACGTTCCTTGTTGGTGAGCTGCTTCATGGCCGCTTCAATCCGGAACTTATTGACAAAATCAAAGAAATTACAGTTTAGTTTCTGATTAATTACTTGAGAAATATAATTGGTTGAAATTTTTGTATGGTCGCTCAGGCTGCGCAGGGACAGCATGCTGTCATTATAGAGCGCGTCTGTTTCCAGGGCTTTATGCAATTTACCGAGTATGCGTTCCGAATCTTCATCGCTCAGGGCGGATTTGGCGTATTTTTGCTGGGTTTTTCCGTCAGGTTCTTTTGGTTCATGGGGGGAGGCGTTGGCAAGTTCATTCTGAAGAATTGCGTCCTGCCGCAGACCTTTAAAACTCAGAAAATATATAATACCCACATCAATGAAACTTGTGAAAAAGTTGATGTCATCTGCCCATTGTTGAGGCCACCCTATCAAGTCTTTAATGGTATATAAAACCCATTGAATCGACAGCATCAGAATAAACAGCCTAAGCCAGTCCATCTGGTGATCATCAATATTGGCAAAAAATTGTTTCAAGGTAGAGAAAT
>DRKK01000056.1 GCA_011051815.1 Sphingomonadales bacterium
AGAATTTCATAGGTGGCATTTGCGGTTACTTTGGAATAATTGGCGTTGAAGCCCAGATACAGCCCCTCGAATGGGTTTCCGTCTAGCCCGGCCTGAGCCTGAGAGGTCATTAACATTGTGGTCAATCCGCCAATGGCAAGTGCTGTTTTCAATCGGTTAGACATTATGGCAAAGTTCCTTCTATATTTTTCTGTAAGTTTTTATTTTGTGAACTTATGGCATTTTTTTTAGCTTCGGGAAACAAGAACTTGACTCTTGGGCAGAATCCCCATATTTTCCGCCCAACTATCACGGATTTGCAGAAGTAATGCGTCCAAGGATGTCCACCAGTCAGCGAAGATTCGCCCACTGGTGCGTTTGTGTTGTGTGATTTAATAGGAATACCCGAAGACCCAAAAGGTCTGAGGCAAGGCCAAGGGCCGTCCGAGCTAATGCGAGGAGGGGAGTGCCGCTAAAAATTATTGGTGGCACGGGGGAGTTATCCTCCCTGAATAAAAAGGTTCATGGTTTTGTCTATTGGATAAAGCCAGAACCAAAAAGAGAGAATAAAATGTTTGACAGTTTAAGCGATAAGCTTGGCGGTATATTTGACAAGTTAAAAGGACGCGGTGCGCTGAAAGAGGCGGACGTGACGGCCGCCATGCGCGAAGTGCGTATTGCGCTGCTGGAAGCCGATGTTGCCCTGTCCGTGGTCAAAGACTTTATCGCCAAGGTTACCGAGCGCGCTATCGGACATGAAGTCATGAAGTCCGTCTCCCCTGGGCAACAGGTGGTCAAGATTGTCAATGATCATCTGGTGGATATGCTGGGCAGCGAAACCGTTGGTATAAGCTTGGCGGCCGTAGCGCCGGTGCCGATTTTGATGGTGGGTTTGCAGGGGTCCGGTAAGACCACGACGGCGGCCAAGATCGCCAAACGGCTTACGGAAAAAGAGAATAAAAAGGTCATGATGGCCTCGCTGGATATCTATCGTCCGGCGGCCATGGAACAATTGAAAATTCTTGGTGAGCAGATTGGGGTTGCGACCCTGCCCATCATTGAAGGCCAGATGCCGGTGGATATTGCCAAGCGGGCCATGACGGCGGCAAAATTACAGGGCATGGATGTTGTGCTTCTGGATACGGCGGGCCGTTTGCATATTGATCAGACATTGATGGCCGAAGTCATCGGGGTCAAGGGCGCGACCTCGCCCCATGAAACCCTGCTGGTGGTGGATAGCCTGACCGGGCAGGACGCGGTCAATGTGGCCCAACAGTTCAGCGACCAGATTGGCATTACCGGCGTTGTCCTGACCCGTATGGATGGTGACGGGCGCGGCGGGGCGGCGCTCAGCATGCGGGCCGTGACCGGACAACCCATCAAACTGGTGGGTGTTGGTGAGAAGCTGGATGATCTGGAAGAATTTCATCCGGAGCGGGTGGCATCGCGGATTTTGGGCATGGGCGATGTGGTGTCTCTGGTGGAAAAAGCCGCCGAGACCATTGAGGCCGAAGACGCCGAAAAAATGATCAAGAAGATGAAGAAGGGCCAGTTCGACTTTGATGATCTGCGGTCCCAGCTTCGTCAGATGAAGAAGCTGGGCGGTATGTCCAGCATATTGGGTATGTTGCCGGGCATCGGCAAGATGCAGAAACAGATGGCCAGTGCCAAAATTGATGACAATCTCCTGAAACGGCAGGAGGCAATCATCAACAGCATGACGCCCAAGGAACGCACATTCCCGAAAGTCCTGAACGCCTCGCGCAAGAAAAGAATTGCCGCCGGGTCCGGGGTGACGGTGCAGGATGTGAACAAGCTGATCAAGATGCAAAAGCAGATGGCTGGCATGATGAAGAAAATGGGCAAGATGGGCAAGGGCGGCGGCATGCCCCTCCCCGGTCAACTGCCCCCCGGAATGGAGAATTTATTGCCGAAATAGATAAACCCTCACCAGATATAAACTCAGTAACCGAAGCCTAAAAAGGCTGAGGCAAGTGCCCAGTATTAAATTATGGGGCCGCCCGAGTTAATACGAGGAGGGGGAGTGCCCACGGCACGGGGAGTTATCCCCCTTAAGAATAAAGAGAATTAAACCAAACATTGAATATTTAAAAAACCAAAGAAAGGATTAGCCGGAATGGCTGTTAAAATCAGATTAGCTCGCGGCGGTGCCAAAAAGCGCCCTTATTACCGGATTGTTGTTGCGGACGTACGTTCCCCCCGTGATGGCCGTTATATTGAAAAAGTGGGTACCCATAACCCGCTTCTGCCCAAGGATCACGCGGATCGTGTGCGTCTGGTCGAAGACCGGATCATATATTGGCTGGGTCAAGGTGCGCAACCAACGGACCGCGTGGCTCGCTTTTTGGATGCCGCTGGTCTCATGAAACGGGAAGCCAGCAATAACCCCAACAAGGGTAAGCCCGGTGCCAAGGCTCTGGAGCGTGTTGAAGAAAAACAGGCCAAGGCTGAAGCTGCAGCGGAAGCCGCAGAAGTCGCCAAACAGGAAGCCGCTGAAGCTGCTGCTGCCCCTGCTGAGGAAGCTCCTGTTGAGGAAGCTGCTGCTGAAGAAACTTCAGAGGAAAAGGCTTAACTCTTTTAAGCCCGGAAAGAACCGTCATGGCGCGACCAAACTATGTACATTCCCGGCGTGAGGAGCCCGACATTGATCCAAAATGGATTTCAGTCGGGGTCATCGTCGGGGCGGTCGGGGTCAAGGGGGCGGTTCGGCTCAAGGTTTTTACCGATGATCTAAAATCCGTGTTGGACCGGGGGCCGGTGACGATTTTCCCCGATCTGCACAGCACAGGTGAGAAGTGTCAGGTAACATTGATGCATAAGATCAAGGTGGGTTATGCCTGTCAGATGGCTGGTGTTGAAAACCGGGATCAGGCAGAGGCTTTGAAAGGTTTGAAGCTCTATGTCTCACGGGACGGGCTGCCGGAAATCGAAGAAGACGGCAGCTATTACTATGAAGATATGGAGGGGCTGATCACCAAAGACTTGAGCGGTGCCACGTTCGGGGTGGTTCAGTCCATATATAATTTTGGTGCCGGAGATGTGTTGGAGGTGCTTCTGGATGATGTTCAGAATCGCCCTGCGTCCGGCACACAGATGTATCCCTTCCGGGACGAATTTGTGCCGGAGGTAAATATAGACGCCGGTTATCTGGTGATTGATCGGGCCGCGTTCGGCGACGATCAGATGTCAGATGACTGAGCCGCTTTGGACAGCGCAGATACTTACTTTGTACCCGGAAATGTTTCCGGGGCCGCTGGGGGTATCCCTTGCGGGTAAAGCGCTGGACAAGGGCTTATGGGCCATGGATGTGGTGCAGATCCGGGATTATGCCACGGATAAGCACCGCGCGGTGGACGCGCCGCCAGCGGGCGGTGGTCCGGGCATGGTCATGCGGGCGGATATATTGGCGGCGGCCATTGATGATGTGAGTCGTGATGCCGAAAATCGTGATGCCGAAAGTCGTGATGAATGGCCGTTGGTCTATTTATCACCGCGCGGCAAAAGGCTGGACCGGAATATGGTTCGGGATTTTGCGGCAAAGAAAGGCATCACGCTGATCTGTGGCCGTTTTGAGGGCGTGGATGAGCGGGTGCTGGAAGGGCGCGATATTATTGAGGTCAGCCTCGGTGATTTTGTCCTGTCCGGCGGCGAACTGGCGGCCATGGCCTTGATGGATGCGGTGGTGCGGACCATACCGGGGGTGATTGGTGACGCGGCCACGCTGGATGAGGAGAGTTTTGAGGTGGGGTTGCTTGAGTATCCCCATTATACCCGGCCCAGAATATGGGAAGGGCGTGAAATACCGGCGGTGCTTCAATCGGGGCATCACGGCAAGATAAAGGAATGGCGGCGAAGACGGTCAGAGGACCTGACACAGACCCGGCGTCCGGACCTGTGGAAAAACTATATTCACGGCAAAAATGACGTGAAATAAAGATGATGAAATTTGCTATTGGAATCTAAAGACCCTTGCTATATAAGCGGGTCAGCGAAAAGAGAGACTGTTATGAATATTATTGAAAAATTTGAAAAAGAGCAGATTGCCAAGCTCACAGACGGTAAGGAAATCCCTGAGTTTGCAGCGGGCGATACGCTTCGGGTAAATGTGAAAGTTATCGAAGGCACGCGCGAGCGTATTCAGGCCTATGAGGGGGTATGTATTGCCCGCTCCAACCGGGCGCTGAATTCCTC
>DRKK01000057.1 GCA_011051815.1 Sphingomonadales bacterium
AAGATGAGAAAATTCTCACCGAACTGTGGGACAGTGCGGAAAGAATTGAGGGTCGCATCAAGAATATCGAACGTATTCTGGATACCGAGTCTCCGGACTGGAGGGCAAAGTAATGACCCGTAACCCTAACCATCAACCCCCAAGCTATAACAAGCTTTATCTGGATAAGAAGAATGCCAAGATATGCGGTGTTTGCGCCGGGATTGCCGATTATACCGGTATCGACAGCACCATTATCCGGATTGTGGCCGTCCTTGGCCTGCTCTCCCCCGCCAGTGGTATCTTTTTCATCGCCTATTTCCTTATGTGCTGGCTGGTGGATTCAAAGCCAGCGGATCTATTTGAAAGCAAGGAAGAGGATGAATTCTGGAAAGGGGTACGGACCCAGCCAAAAAATACTATTCGGGATGTGCGTCATAAATTCCGGGAAATCGAACGCCGCCTGAGAGCTGCGGAAGCCCATGTAACCTCGCGGGAATACAGCCTGCATAAAGAATTCGAGAATCTTGATAAATAGATCAGAGGATTGATATTAAAGGAGCCAGAAGATGAGCAGACATGACACTATAAACAGTAAGAAACTCTATAAAAACAGCCGCCGGGGCAAAATATGCGGTATTTTTTCCGGCCTGGGGGACTATCTGGGGATTAATCCCATGATCCTGCGCATTCTTGGCATAATAGCCATTCTGATGACCGGACCGATTGTTATACTTGGCTATCTGCTGGTCAGCCTTTTGCTTGATGACAGCGACCAAGGGCTTTACAGAAGATAAAAATAATAAACTAAAGAGGATAATGAAATGCTTGTTTTTGAAATGGTTGTCTGGATTGTTGCCATATCCGTTATCGGGGGCGTCATCAAAAGCTACTTGGACCGGAAAAACGACAGAGGCTCTGGCAGTATAATGGATGACCTGAAGAATGATCTGGGCATGAGTGAAGGCGATGGCTTTTATACAAAAAAGGATATGGCCCGCTTTATGGATAGGTTTGAAGCCATGGAAAAGCGTATTCAGGTTCTGGAGCGTATTGCCACCGACAAAGGCCGCACGCTGGCCGATGAAATAAATGACCTGAAATAAGCGGGATAAGTGAGAGGATTTGATATGACTACAACAACCACAGAAATCATCGTAACACCTGCCAACGACAATCCGGCACTGGGTATATTGACCATGGGGGACAAAGTTTTCCCCTGTGCCTTGGGCAAAAAAGGCATCACCCTGTCCAAAAGTGAAGGCGACCATAAAACACCGTCCGGTGTCTTTCCCCTCAGAACCGTTTTTTATCGCTATGATAAGTTGTCTAAGCCGATTTATAGCCAGGTCCCCATGATGGCGCTGCTGAAAGAAGATGGTTGGTGCGATGATCCGTCAGATGCGGCTTATAACCAGTCCGTCATGTTACCTTATCATGCCAGTGCGGAAAGCCTGTGGCGGGAAGATGAGTTATATGATGTGATTGTGGTCTTAGGTCATAATGACAGCCCGGTGGAAAAGGATAGGGGCAGTGCCATCTTCCTTCATGTGGCCAAAGACCTGAATGATGATAGTAATTTTGAAGGTACGGAGGGCTGTATCGCCCTGAAAAAGCAAGATCTGCTGGAAATCCTGCCCATATTGTCGCCTGAAACAACTTTAAAAGTGGTAACCCACTAAACCCCCATTACACTTCACACAAATTGAATATACGCAATCTGTGTGATATCTTCCAAACTCCGGTGTTCCTCAATCTTAAGGAACACCGGTTTTTTTGGATCAGGTTATATGAATTTCCGGCGGCGCAGAGCAACCATGCCCAATAAACCAAGCCCCAAAAGACCTATCATGGATGGTTCAGGAACATCCGCACGTGGTGAACGCATGGTCAATACGCGAATATAATCCCCGGGATTACCAGCTCTGAAATCAATCAACAGACGATTGGCCAAAGTAGGATCTATAGAAGCGGAATCCCCTGGTTCCAGTCCACGTAGAGTGGAACCAACATAATTAACGCCCGTATTGGCCAGAAAATCACTTGCCGCTAGGTTTGCGGAGCCCGTGATAATACCATAAATATCTGCGTCAAAATCCACCCAGCCAATTATTCTGCGCGTCAACACAGGGTCAAAGAAAATATAATGACTGGCCACAATATTTCCGTTAACCGGATTGGTGCCTACATCGACAGTAATTGTTGATGTGATCGCAATATTCTGATCCTCATTAAAGCCAAAAAGATTTGGACTTTGTTGATTATTATTCCCTACGGTAAGTCCCGTCGGAATTGGGTCAAGAAGCTCAAATACGCCACCGGTCGAGGTTCCACCTGTGACACTACCTGTAACAATCGTGGCAAATGCCGAAACAGGCATTAAGATTACAGCCAGCATGGCCGAGATAAGTTTAATTTTTAACATTTATATATCCTCCAAAGAAATGTGTGAAGGAATATGCAAATAGTAGGCCAAATAATATTATCGTTTAAAAACATAGCATTATAATATTTCAATATTCACACAAAGACAAAACTGTAAAGTATAGTTAACAGTTTTTACTTAAAGTAATATTATATCAATATTCGGTAATATTATTTCAATACCGATCTTCTCTGGCCCCGAACAGGGCCGTTCCGACCCGGACTGATGTGGCACCACAGGCAATGGCCGTCTGATAATCGCCGCTCATACCCATGGATAGTTTTTTAAAGCCGTGTCGCGCCGCCATTTCCTTTAACATCAAAAAATAGGGTTCAGGATTACCGCCCGATGGCGGAATACACATCAGTCCCGCAACAGGCAACATAAGTTCGTCTCGACATAGGGCAACAAAACCCTCAAGTTTGTCTGGATCAATACCGGCCTTTTGCGTTTCCCGGCCCACATTCACCTGAATATAACAAGTAACAATTTTGCCTTCCTCGCCACAAATACGGGCTATGGCACGGGCCAGCTTTGGCCGATCCAGCGTTTCAATAACGTCGAACAATTGAACCGCCTGACGCACCTTATTGCTTTGCAAGGGGCCGATAAGGTGTAATTCCACACTGTCATATTCCTGCCTGAGCTCTGGCCATTTGGCGGCGGCTTCCTGTACCTTGTTTTCACCGAAAGCTCGCTGACCCGCATCCAATATTGGCCGTATGGCTTCCAGTGGTTTGGTTTTGGATACTGCAATAAGGCTGATGTCTCCGGAAGAGCGGCCTGCGTCACAGGCGGCTGAGGCAATATTCTTCTGAACGGTTTCAAGAGTGCTGGTCAAGGCGGCTATCCTGTATTATGGTATTTTTCATGACATTAGCAGACATGGCAAGGTGCCTCAATCAGGATTATAAAACCAATCGCCGCACTGACAAAAAATATCCGGCGGCATTTTTTATTACCGACCAGAACGCCGTCCCTGAACCGGAAAAGGTTATTTCCCGTCTGCCGGATTATTGCGCCGTAATTTTTCGGGATTATGACCACCCCCTGCGTGAAAAGGCGGGACGGAAATTGTCTGAAGCCTGCCGGAAAAAGGGCCTGCCGTTTCTAGTGGCCAGAGATATACCTCTCGCCGAAGAATTGTTGGCTGATGGCATTCACCTGCCCCAGAGTCTGATGCATCAGGCACCCCAGATCAGGGCAAAATATCCCCACTGGTTAATAACCGCCGCCTGTCATGATATGGCGTCAGTCTTGGACGCGAATGATCTGCCTCTGGATGCGGGTTTAATTGCCCCTGTCTTTCCAACCCTCAGCCATCCGGGGACCAGAAATCTGGGTCTGCCTATGGTAAGAAAGATGACCTCTTCAACCTCAATACCTCTATATGCGCTTGGGGGCGTTACATGTAAAAATGCCGGGGACCTTGTCGGGTCCGGCGTTGCGGGTATTGCAGCTATCCGTGGATTTAAAGATTAGAAGTTCACATTGGTGCCTAAGAAGAAAACCTGACTGTTTTTCAACTTGTCCAGCTCATTTTCTTGACCATAGGAATAATAGGTAAATCGACCCGTAAAACGGATATTGGAATATAGCTGATAAGCGGCCCCGATTTCCAAGGCATAGACCGTGTTGTATGTGTTGTAAAAGTCTTCCCGGCTGGCAAACAGCAGATCATGCTCCCGGCGATAACCGCCAAATTTAACATCCGCACCCCATTTGTTGCCAGAATAACCAAGACCAATGTCATAGCCTTTCAGCCCTGCATCATTGAGCATCTTTTCCCGGCTGAAGGATGCGCCCAGTTTAAACCCGGCATAGCCCATACCCACCGACAGGTTATAAACCTGACGATTGTTGACCTGATCAAATTCAGACCCGTCAAAAAGCGGCGACATGACCGAGGATGGCTCAATTAAAAACTGTGACCCGATGGAAATGCCCAAGGCGCGCGGGTCATGTCCATGGTCCGCTGACCCATAGGAAAAAGTAACTTGCTGACCGGCTGCGATGCTTGCCGGACTAGCAATGCCTGAATTACCCATGTTGAAAATTAACGCAGGCGCAACCTTAAAGGATTGTTTGACAAATATTTTCTTGTCTGATTTTTCCGCTGCCAGACTTACCGGTGTTTCGGACAGCGTAATATATTGATCCGCATTTTCCTTGGTCGGTTTTTCGAGGAGAATAACCTCCGGACCAACATCTTTGATGTCAGGTTTGCCGCCAAAAAATGACAGGACAGATGAGGTCAGGCTTTCTTCTGATTTTACAGGCTCTTTACCGCCCGTTTTCCCGGTATCCTGCCCTGAATCCGGGGCACCATAGGCCACAGACGTCATGGCAAAAATACCAATGGCGCCCAGTAATGCTATGCTGCCCTTTAGGCTTGTCACGGCGAATCCTCATACTATTTATTCATCTGACAGAGACCATTTTTGTAAAAAAAGTTAAAATAGCTCTGACGTTTATCATGTCCGGTGAATGTAAAGAATCACACAGATAGGTGGAAGTATATAATATCAAACAATAAAGATCAATCTGGATTCAATCAATGCCCCCGAATTATTCCAGATAGGTGATCCTGTTGCTGCAAATCATTCAAAGCGGGTCAAATGCCCCATAAATGACAATTTTATGTAAGAAATTCTTGTTTGCCGAACAACAAACAGATAAACAGCTATGAGGGTGAAATACCAAAGACGATAATATCGCCTGAAAATGGCCGTAAAACAGAATGGAATATGCATGACCGTGTATCAAAGAATAAGTAATATTACGAGGGTTTCAGCAAGGGCAATGGCTGTGGGGCTTGTGCTTACCTTGGGCGGCTGCGGTATTTTTGGCGGGGACAGTTCCGCAAAAAAAATTGAGGCGGCCGAAGAGGTTTATCAAATTGGCGTCAATGCCTATCTGTGGCGGGCTACTTTGGATACCATGTCATTCATGCCCATCATGACCGCCGATCAGAATGGCGGCGTTATTCTGACTGACTGGTCAGCCAACCCCGGCAATGCCAATGAACGGACCAAGGTTGATATTCTCATTATGGGACGCAAGCTGTCAGCTGATTCCCTGAAGGTTTCGGTATATCGCCAGTTTAAAGTTAAAGACGATTGGCAGGATACATCACCGCGTCCGGGGGCCTCCGTGAAGATCACCAATGCCATCTTGATGCAGGCCCGTTTGCTCCGGCGGAACAATGCGTCCATAAGATAGTTTCCGGCCTATAATTTTTGTGAAGATCAGGACATAAGATGACGCGCTATAACGCCGCCCTTACCGAAGAAAAATGGCAAAAAATCTGGGCGGAAAACGAGACTTTTACCGCCACAGAAGACCTCACCCGACAAAAATATTATGTGTTGGAGATGTTTCCTTATCCCTCCGGCAAAATTCACATGGGCCATGTGCGCAACTATGCACAGGGTGATGTGGTCGCGCGTTATCGGCGGGCAAAGGGTTATAACGTCCTGCATCCCATGGGCTGGGACGCCTTTGGCATGCCAGCGGAAAATGCCGCCATGGAGCATAATGTCCATCCGGCCAAATGGACCTATGAGAATATCGCCCATATGCGCGGCCAGCTCAAACAGATGGGCCTGAGCCTCGACTGGAGCCGTGAATTCGCCACCTGTGATCCGGATTACTATGGTCAGGAGCAGAAAATGTTTCTGGATTTTATGGAAACGGATCTGGTGTATCGCAAGGAATCATGGGTCAATTGGGATCCGGTGGATAATACGGTATTGGCGAACGAACAGGTCGTGGACGGCTGTGGTTGGCGGTCCGGTGCGCCCGTTGAACGCCGCCGTCTCAGCCAGTGGTTCCTGAAAATCACCGACTATGCCGAAGAATTGAATACTGCGCTGGACGACCTGCCCCGCTGGCCGGAAAAAGTCCGGACCATGCAGAAAAACTGGATTGGCCGTTCTGAAGGCTTGCGCCTGTTTTTTGATATAGAGGGCCACGACCCGCTGGAGGTCTATACCACCCGTCCGGACACCATATTCGGAGCCTGCGGCATGGCCGTCGCCGCCGATCATCCGCTGGCGGAAAAGCTGGCCCAAGATAATCCGGCCTTGCAGGATTTTATCCTTGAATGCCGCAGCGGCGCCACCACCGAAGAAGCCATGGAAAAGATGGAGAAGAAGGGCTTTGATACCGGAATTACCGCCCGCGCCCCGTTTCAGGACCGCGACATGCCCGTCTTTGTCGCCAATTTTGTCCTGATGGAATATGGCACCGGGGCGATTTTCATGTCCGCCGCCCATGACCAGCGTGATCTGGACTTTGCCCGTAAATACGGCCTTGAGGTGCGCACCGTTATCCGGCCAGACGGCGAAGATGACAATTACGCGGTGGACAAAGAGGCCTATACCGGCCCCGGAAAATTGTTTAATTCGGACTTTCTGGATGGCATGACCATTGACGAGGCCAAGGCCGAGGTTGCCCGCCGGGCTGAACAGGGTGGCTTTGGCAAAAAGACGATCAATTTCCGCCTGCGGGACTGGGGCATTTCCAGGCAACGCTATTGGGGCTGTCCGATTCCGGTCGTTCATTGTACGGATTGCGGTATCGTCCCGGTGGCCAAATCGGACCTGCCCGTGACCCTGCCCGATGATGTGAGTTTTGATAAGCCCGGTAATCCGCTGGAACATCATCCCACATGGAAGGATGTTGATTGCCCCAAATGCGGCAAGCCCGCCCGGCGCGAGACCGATACTTTTGACACCTTCATTGATTCATCCTGGTATTTCGCCCGGTTTTGCTCGCCAAAGTCGGAAAATCCGGTGGATCAGGCGGCGGCTGATTATTGGTTGCCGGTGGATCAATATGTGGGTGGGGTTGAGCATGCCATCCTGCATCTGCTCTATTCCCGCTTTTACACAAGGGCCATGAAAAAAATCGGCCTGTCCTCGGTGGCGGAGCCTTTTGACGGCCTGTTTACGCAGGGCATGGTCTGTCATGAGACCTATACGGACCCCGAAGGCAATTGGATATTGCCCAGCGACCTCATCTGGGGAGAGGGCCATACGGCCCGGACCAAAGAGGGGCAGGATGTTACCATTGGCCGGTCGGTCAAAATGTCCAAATCCAAGAAAAACGTGGTTGATCCCACGGAAATCATTGACCTGTACGGGGCCGATACCGCCCGCTGGTTTATGCTGTCCGACAGCCCGCCCGAACGGGACCTTGAATGGACAGAAGAAGGGGTAGAGGGCGCATGGCGGTTCACTCAAAGATTATGGCGTACAGTCACCACAGGGTTGGAGGGGCTTGACCTTTCAACCTCAGAACCAGATGATTTCACCAAGGCGGCTCAGGATTTGCGGCGCATGACCCATGTGAGCATCGATTCCATTGGCCGTGATATTGAGGATTTTCATTTTAACAATGCCGTTGCCCAGATTTACAAATTTTCCAATGCCGTCGCCGCCTTTAAATCCGATGGCTCGGCGGGCGATGTCTTTGCCAAGGCAGAGGCCTTGACAACCTTGATACAGCTTGTGGCCCCGATGATGCCCCATCTGGCCGAAGAAATGTGGCAAAAGACGGGAAATAAAGCTATAGTCACCGACAGCCCGTGGCCCAAAGCCCGGCCTGAATTGATGCAGGAAAATATGGTCACCATTGCCATACAGATCAAGGGCAAGCTGAAAGATACCATTGAGGTTGCAAAGGATATGGACAAGGGCGCGGTGGAAAAGCTTGCGCTGGCGTCTGAAAAAATCCAGCGGGCTGTGGGGGATAATCCCATTCGCAAGGTGATCGTGGTGCCCAATCGAATTGTCAATATTGTCATATAGGATCGTTGAATGAGGTTTATTCTGGTATTAATAACAACCGTTATGCTCGCCAGTTGCGGCTTCAAACCCATGTATGGCCAGTTTTCCGATGGCAAAGGCGACCTGCGGGATGTGATGGCCAATATCCGGGTCAGTGATATTACCGAACAAGGCAGGCCGACCCGCATCGGACAGGTCATCCGCAACAGCCTTCTGGATCAATTGACCCCGTTCGGTGAAACCAAGCAAGCGGAATATATCCTGAAAGTCACCTTTCTGATTGAGGAACATGGTTACGGCATTCGTCAGAATGACAGTGTTACCCTGCAAAACCTGAAACTTGTTGCCTCTTTTCAGCTGGAAGATGTGAATAGTTCAAAGGTCATTCTGGATTCAGCGGCGCGGGCCTTGGTGACCTATGATCTGGCCCAGTCGGACTATTCTAATATGATCGCCCGTAATGCGGCCCTGAAAAGATTGTCACAGGATGTGGCCAATCAGATGGCAACCCGTATCGGGGCCTATTTCAATAAAACTGCCACCAAAGAACATTCATCGCAATGAAGCTTAACCGGAATGACATCACCGCACAGATCAAACAGCTTAACCCGGCCTACCGGGCGGTTCTGATTTATGGCCGGGATGAGGGGCTGGTGCGTGAGCGAGCCGATAAAATCGCCCGCCAGATTGTCGAAGACCTGCGCGATGCCTTTCAGGTGGCGACCATTGAACCGGACAAGTTGAAATCAGAGCCGTATCTGCTGGCCGATGAGGCGGCGGCCATCTCCATGATGGGCGGGCGGCGGGTCGTCCGGGTGGATGGGGCCGGGGAAAATGTGACGGCGGCGGCGAAAGATTTTCTGGCTAATCCTCTTGGGGATGGGCTGGTGATCATTACAGCGGGCGGGATTCGGACCACATCACCGCTGGTCAAATTATTCAACGCGGCCAAAAATGCCGCCGCCATTGGCTGTTATGAGGACGGTAAAGGCGACCTGCACCAGCTTCTCCGTGAGGTTATGGCCCAGCATGGGCTGGAGCTTGCCCCCGATGCGGCGGCCTATCTTCAGAATAATCTGGGCAGTGACCGGATGATCTCCCGGGGGGAGCTTGAAAAGCTGGCGCTTTATATGGGGGACCAGAAAAAAGTGACCCTTGATGATGCCCGGGCCTGTATCGGGGACAGCGGCGCCTTGACCCTTGAAATGATCGCGGCGGCGACCACGGGCGGTGATCTGAAAGTTCTGGATGATACCCTGTTCAAGGCCTTTAACCGGGGAGAAAATGCCATTCCTATCCTGCGCAACTTGGCCAGACGTCTGCAAAAACTGCATCTGGTGCGCGGCAGTATGGATAAGGGTATGTCCCCGGACCAGGCTGTTCGAACGGTTGTCTATAACCCCTATTCGCCGGAGAAAAAGGCTCTTTTGTCCCAGATTGGAAAATGGTCCACGGGCAAACTCTCAAACGCCCTTGATATTGTTATGGAGGCTGAGGCCGACTGCAAAGTCACCGGCCTGCCCGCAGAGGCCATCTGCGCCCGGGCCTGTCTGCGCATTGCCAATGCGGCGCGCGTTTCCTAGAACTGAGCGCCCTAGTATTCCGGTTTGCGTTTATTGAGAAAGGCCGTCACCCCTTGGCTGTGATCCGGGCCGTCAAAAGCATCCATAAAGACCTTTTCTGATGCCGCATCATCATCCCGGCTGCCGTCCTGAACCCGGCGGATAATTTGCTTTATTTCCCGCAAACTATGGGGGCTGTTACCCAGCAGGATTTCCACATAAGCCCGTACCTCCGCCGCCAATTCCTCTGTCGGATAAACCTCATTGACCAACCCCATCTGCAAAGCCTTTTCAGCCGTGACAAGGCGGGCGGAAAATAAAATATCCCGGGCCGCCGCCGCGCCCACCTGATCCATCAACCGCCGGGTATCGGACAGGCCATAAACCAGCCCGAGCTTTGCCGGGGTAATGCCGTAGCGGGATTTCACATCGCCGAACCGCAAATCACAGCAGAGTGCTAATATACAGCCACCGCCGACACAGGCCCCGCCGATCATGGCGATGGTTGGCTTGGTGAAATTCTCAAGCGCGCTACAGGCCGCCCGGATGGCTAGGCGATTCTGATCTCTGGCTTGTCTGTCCTGGATTAACAGGTCAAATTCGCTGATGTCGGCCCCGGCACAAAATATATTTGGCGTTGATGAGCGCAGGATCAGGATTTTGATCTCCGGGTCATCTTCTGCCGCTGCGACTAATGCGGGTATGGCCTGCCACATGGCGCAGTTCAGGGCGTTTTTCCGATCCGGGCGGTTGAGGGTCAGCCAGCCAATATGCCGGTCTTTCTCCAAAAATATAAGCTCTTGTGTCATGGCGGAGATCATAGCTGATCAAGGGGAGAAATACAGCCATAATTATTTTTCTTGACTTGGGCATTATGCTGCCCTATATGATACTTGTAGGTTTCATTTAGACATTTAAACTACTCATATTGATACCTGAAAGGAAAATATATTATGACCAGAGAAAAAAAGATCACTTCCTATGCCCAGCTGCTTGACAGCCTGATGCATAAGGTTGCCATCGCCTTTATACTGATGATCATTATCCGGGGTATCGGGCTGTCCGAATTTTTTATTAGCCTTGATCTATATGGAAATTTATATTATCTGCAGATTGCCCTCAAAATAGGTCTTTTCCTTCTTATACTGCCGGTTTTTATTAATTTCCTCCGGCTGAAATTCGGGGGTCAATGTGATATCCGGGAAGAGGACAGCTATATTTCCGAAACATTCAAGCGGGCCTGCGTGGTGTCTTTCGCTCTGTCTATTCTGTTCATACAGCTTGTCAAAAAAACGGCCGCGCACTATGCCACGGACCTGCCAACTCCGGTTTATATCGGGGCCATAGAGATTTTCAGCCTCACTGTCTTTTGCATCACCTATTTTTATCTGATTTACAGAGATTCCCGTGAGGGTCAGGGGGATGATTTTACCGGGGAACAAGACCAATGAGCAGCCCGTTAAAAAACCGTATCCGGGTATTCCGGGCCGAACATCGCCTGAGCCAAAGCGACCTTGCAGACGCAATCGGCGTCACCCGTAAAACCATCAGCACCATTGAGGTAGGCCGCTTTGTCCCCTCCACCATCATCGCCCTGAAAATAGCCCGCTATTTCAAGGTGCCTGTTGAAGAAATTTTCTCCCTCACCACAGAAAAGGAATGATAAAATGACCACCAAACACACTCTGTTAATCAACGCCGTCATATGGGCCGCCATGATACTCGCCACCGCTTTCATCGTATCCGGTTCGGATTTGGGCAGTAAGGGAGAATTTTCTCTGACCCTGTTACAGATAACCGGCTGGTATATGATGGATATGCTCCTGCGGGGAAAAGCCCGTTCCCCAAAATCTGAATGGAACTGCCTGCGCAAGTCCAGCCAGAAAACAAAGAACCTTTAATCTTGTGGTCAGAGTCTCAAATCTGCACCTTTGAGCTGCAGATCGTTGAAAAGGTCTGTGGCTGATGTCCGACCCTATGGAAGAATTTAAAGGCGTTTTTTTTTGAAGAATGTGCCGAATTGCTGATCAATCTTGAAGAAGGCCTGATGCAGTTACGGGACGGTGACAGCGACCCGGAAACCCTGAATAGTGTTTTTCGCGCGGTCCATTCCATCAAGGGCGGTGCGGGGGCTTTTGGCTTTGATCATCTGGTCTC
>DRKK01000058.1 GCA_011051815.1 Sphingomonadales bacterium
AAACGCCCCATTTTTCTTCAAGAATTTTAGAAAGTTCTGCGGCTTCCATTACGGTCAAGCCGGAGAGTTCGTCAGCAATCTTTTCAAGATCAGCCATTGTATTATATCCTTACAGTCAAAAATTAATATCTTACCAGAAACCTAAGCGGCATCGCCCTGCGATCCGTAGGCACCAAATACCCGAGCCAATTGTCCGGCAGGCGCTTGCGTAATACTTGCAAGTTTTCCTGCTGGTGCCTGAAGCAATCCAACCAGCTTGCCGCGCAGCTCATCAAGGGATGGCAATTCAGCCAGCGCCTTGACAGCATTAAGGTCAAGCATAGTGGTGCCCATGACACCGCCAAGAACTTCGATTTTATCGTTTTTCTTGGCAAACTTGACAAGAACCCTAGCCGCCGCAACAGGATCATCGGAATAACCGAGGACCGCCGGGCCTTTAAGATAATCGCCAATAGACTCTAATTCAGTACCTTCGAGAGCAAGACGAGCGAGCCGGTTTTTGGCCACTTTGAGGCTGGCCCCTGCTTCACGCATTTGCGTGCGCAAAGATGTCATCTCACTCACATCCAACCCGGCGTTGCGAACCACAACGATAGAGGCGGCGTTCGTGAAAACATCTTTCAAGAAGGTAACCATTTCCCTTTTTTGGGCCCGATCCATTCTCGTCTCCGATATTATATGGCAAATGCGGATAGTCCGCCCCTGCCGGTTGAGTTAAAGCATCCCCACACCATGCGGTAATGCCGTGAATGCCTGCCGCCTGATCACAAGGATCAAACCGGAAACCACAAAGTCCGGAAAACCGGATTTTGCAACCCCATCTATGCAGGCCGATGTAACATCAACTTAGATCCGGCATAAGGCCGAACACCTGCAGTTTTGGACAGGCGGGTTTTCAAATAGTCCTGAAAACCCTGTTCCCGTCAGGCAAACCCAACGGAATTCTTGGACCCTCTATCGCCTAGTCAGTGACAGAGGAGATTGCTATCCGCAAGCCCGGACCCATGGTCGAGCTGACGGAAATATTCTTTACATAGGTGCCTTTGGTCGCAGACGGCTTTGCTTTCAAAACCGCGCTGATCAATGTCCGGGCATTTTCAACAAGGGCCGCTTCATCAAAGCTGACCTTGCCAACACCTGCGTGAATGATACCAGCTTTCTCAACCCGATATTCCACCTGACCACCCTTGACAGCCTCAACCGCCGCCGCAACATTAGGCGTTACCGTACCCAGTTTCGGGTTTGGCATCAGACCACGTGGGCCCAGAACCTTCCCCAGACGACCAACGATGGCCATCATGTCCGGTGTTGCGATACAACGGTCAAAATTCATTTCACCCTTCTGGATAGCTTCCATCAGGTCTTCGGCACCAACCAGTTCAGCTCCGGCCTTTTTGGCTTCCTCAGCCTTGTCGCCGCGCGCAAATACCGCAACCCGTACCGTTTTACCCGTACCATTGGGCAGAGTGACCACGCCGCGCACCATCTGATCCGCATGACGGGGATCAACGCCCAGGTTCATGCAAACTTCAACGGTTTCATCAAATTTCGCTCTGGCGCGGGACTTAACCTCTTTCAGAGCATCTTCCAGTGAATATTCGGCGTTGAGATCAAGGCCGTCACGGACTTCTTTATAGCGTTTTGACATACGTGCCATCGTCTTATCCTTCCACCTCAATACCCATGGAACGCGCGGTTCCCTTGATGATGTTTATGGCGCCATCAATATCAATAGCATTCAGATCAGCCATTTTCAGCTCGGCAATTTCCTGAACCTTGGCCACCGGAATGGTTGCCACAACGTCCCGACCCGGCAAGCTGGATGCGCTCTTCAGGTTAGCTGCTTTTTTGATCAGATAAGATGCCGGTGGCGTCTTGATGACAAAAGTAAAACTCTTGTCCGCATAAACCGTAATCTTGGTGGGGATAGGGGAATTCCGTTCCATTTCCTGGGTCTTGGCGTTAAACGCCTTGCAGAATTCCATAATATTCACACCGCGCTGGCCCAAAGCCGGACCAATAGGCGGTGATGGATTTGCCGCACCCGCAGGCACATGCAAATTAATGTAACCGTCAATTTTCTTCGCCATTACAAACCCTTTTCTTAATCGTCATGCGGGATCATTCCCGCTGTTAGGGGTGTGGTACGGCTATGGCAGGCCTCCCACACTTAAATACAGGCATAACGCCCATATGAAAAAAAGGTCGCCAGACAATAAAAGAATCACCCGACCACCGTAAGGGCGGCTTATAACAGCCATCCCAATGAAATACCAGAAAAAATTCTAGTTCTTTTCAACCTGTGTATATTCAAGCTCAACCGGGGTTGCCCGGCCAAAGATGGAAACAGAAACTTTAAGCCGTTCACGCTCCTCATCAACCCCGTCAACGATGCCGACAAATGATTCAAACGGACCATCAATAACCTTAACTTCTTCACCCACTTCATAGATGATTGCCGCCTTGGGCCGCTCAATTCCCTCTTGCACCTGATGGAGGATTCTATCCACCTCTTTCTGGGTAATGGGGAAAGGCTTGCCGCTTTGTCCCAGAAAGCCGGAAACTTTCGGCGTATTCTTGATCAGGTGATAAGTCACATCATTCATGATCATCTTGGTCAGCACATATCCGGGAAAGAATTTACGTTCGGACGTGACCTTCTTGCCCTTGCGCACTTCCGTGACTTCCTCGATAGGAACCAGAATTTCTTCCACAAAGCTGTCGAGGCCCTGAAGCACAGCCTGATCCTTGATACTTTGGGCAACTTTCTTTTCAAAACCGGAGTGGGCCTGAACAATATACCAGCGCGCAGAGGAAGCCATGATCAATTATCCTAATATCAGTTTAATAAGGTAAGACAGGAGCTGATCCACGCCCAGAAAGAAAATCGCCATCACCGCCGCCATGATGAAAACCATTATGGTCGTAACCATGGTTTCCTTGCGCGTCGGCCAAACGACCTTCGATGTTTCCTGCCGGACCTGCCGGACAAATTCTGCTGGGCTTGTTTTAGCCATTTTCCATAATCCGTTTTAATGCTCAAATATGCGCGACATGGCAGGAGTGGAGAGACTCGAACTCACGACACCCGGTTTTGGAGACCGGTGCTCTACCAACTGAGCTACACTCCTTCATGTCACTACGCACATTTTATATAAAGACGCACGCCACCATATTCAATGGTTTATTTCAAACAGACAGGGCGGACAAAATATCCACCCTGCCTGATAATATCGTTATCTATGCTTATTCAATGATACTTGCGACGACGCCGGCACCAACGGTGCGGCCACCTTCGCGGATGGCAAAGCGTAGACCTTCGTCCATGGCAATCGGGCAGATAAGCTCAACATTAACTGTAACATTATCGCCCGGCATTACCATCTCAACA
>DRKK01000059.1 GCA_011051815.1 Sphingomonadales bacterium
AGCAAAAAAGCGCGGGAAACAAAGATTATCCTCTGTTCCTCCCGCGCCCGCGATAAAGATGGCGTTGTTACAATAGATTTATAGAGTTACAGCCCATATTCATATGGGCTGAAGGGTGCGACTGCACCCCGCCAGCATTCTGGCGAAGCATGCGCGGCGTTTGAGCGCCCAAACAGGGGAACCCTATTTGGTAAAAAGATTTATAATACCTCAAACAGGCCAGCGGCTCCCATGCCGCCGCCAACGCACATGGTCACGACCACATATTTGACGCCGCGCCGTTTGCCCTCAATCAGGGCATGGCCGATCATGCGGGACCCGCTCATGCCGTAGGGATGCCCGATGGAGATCGCCCCGCCGTTCACATTCATGATCTCATCCGGAATCCCCAGCTTGTCCCGGCAATAGATCACCTGCACCGCAAAGGCCTCATTCAATTCCCACAGGCCAATATCATCCATGCTCAGGCCGGTATTTTTCAACAGCTTTGGAATGGCAAAAACCGGGCCGATGCCCATCTCGTCCGGCGCACATCCGGCCACCGCCATCCCCCGGTACAGGCCCAAAGGCATCAAGCCGCGCCGTTCGGCCTCTGCCCGTTCCATAAGCAGGTTGGCCGAGGCCGCATCGGAAAGCTGGCTGGCATTACCAGCAGTCACGGTGCCGCCCTCAATCACCGGCCCAAGACCGGCAAGGCTGTCCGCCGTGGTTGAGGGGCGATTGCCCTCGTCCTTCGCCAGCACCACATCCTCATAGCTGATTTCGCCGGTTTCCTTGTCCTTAATGGCTTTTTTGGAGGGTAAAGGCACGATCTCATCATCGAATTTTCCGGCCTCCTGCGCCGCCGCCGTGCGCATCTGGCTTTGCAGGGCATATTCATCCTGAGCCGCCCGGCCAATGCCGTAACGCTCGGACACGATCTCAGCCGTTTGCAACATGGGCATATAGGCCGCCGGGACTTTCTTCAACAGGCCCTTGTCTATCTGTTTCATAATCAGCTCAAAGGCCGGACCCTGCACAATGGAGATATTATCAAGGCCGCCGCCCACAGCGATGGTCATGCCGTCACAAATGATCTGTTTCGCCGCCGTGGCCACCGCCATCAGGCCCGATGCGCATTGACGGTCCATGGTCATGCCCGCCACCGATGGGGGCAGTCCCGCCGCCATGGCACTGGTCCGTCCCACATTCCAGCCCGTGGAACCCGCAGGCAAGGCTGTGCCCATGATCACATCTTCTACCTCACCGCCGTCAAGGCCCGCGCGGCGCACCACCTCCGCGATCACATGACCGCCCATGGTCGGGGCCATGGTGGCATTGAAAGCGCCCTTATAAGCCCGGCCAATAGGGGTGCGGGCGGTGGATACAATGACAGCTTCTCTCATGGTTATCTTCCTTTGGTAAGTTTAAATGCGGGTTGTAAGTATAGCCCCTTCATACCCTATTTCAGCGCAAAACCAAAGAAAAATTAAAACGATCGTTTGATAATTTACCCAATGGCCCCCATATGGGCGGACAGGGCCTGTGAGATTTTGCGAATCTGATCATAGATATTTTCGATCTCGTCAAAGATTTCCTTATTCTCATAGGTATATCCGTGGGTATCATCACCGGAAAAGCTAATCTTCTCCGGATTATCCGGATCAATCTCATAGGCGCCTTCGAGGGGAAAAATCTCCCGCAACAGCAACAGGGTCGGCGACACCTGAAACCGCAAAATGCGCAATATCAGATCATCTACGCTCAACCCCTTATGGTCGCGAAAGCGGGGAATACGGGTGATCAACAGGAATATGCGCTGAATCAGCGCCATACGGATCACATGAAGCAGGGTCGCGCGGCTTTTCTCATTCCCATCAGGGCGGAAAGGCGGCAGATCAACCTCATGACCTTTCAGCCCGTCGCGCAAATACATCAAATCTTCCCGGAGGGTCAGTTCAATACGGTTCAGCCCTTCAAATATGCCGTGACGGCCCATCATTTCCGCCAGACGGAGCATGCGGTCATGGTCGTAGCTCTCGTCCTCATGGCGGGCCGAATGCATCCAGTAACGGGGCCGGAACAGGGCGGTATAGGCGCCCAGAAAATCCTCATCCGTCATATCCACCGCCGCCAGAACCATCATCATGATATGGCGCAGGCGCGGCGATTTGTCATACATTTTCCAGAAACCGTGACCGTCCTGCATAATGGCGGTCCCTACCCCGCCCAGACTGTTGGCCAGATAACCCAGCTGATGAAGCAACATATTATTGGGGATCGCTCTGATCTGAGACAGCTTTTCCAAAGGTCGAGACACAACCCCCTCATCCTGCCGAATGGTCATGCGCGAGCCGGAGGGATAGCAAATATCCGTACCCAGCACTGAAATCAGCTTCATAAAGTCCGGATCGCCGGAAATATGGCTGTTATAATCCTTGACCGTCAGGAAGAAATCCAGCGACCAGGCCGTATTTTTATAAAAGGGGTCCGGGGTCTCCTCCACCGGGCTTAACATATTCTCCATCACCCGGCTCAGGGTAGCAAAGGCCAAATCCGGCGTATGGAGCCACAGATAACCATCCCCGCCCTGAAGACTGAATTCCTGCTTATAGGCAATGTCATATTTCTTCACCAGCCGCCGGGCCTCAAGCGTGTGCATATAATTGAGCCGCCCGTCAAAGCCCGCCGGGTGCGCGCCCCGGCCCACGCTTTCGCCGCCGGTGTCAAAAATCACAAGCTCCACATCATGCAGATCAAATTTTCGCCATAGCTTGGCAACCTTGATCCGCAACCGTTCAATGGCCAGCCCCGCCGCCACCTGTCCCAGATAGCGGCCCGCGTCCGAATAGCCCGCCTGAATACACAGCCGCCCGCGCTGTTTCACGTAAGCAAAATAATGGGGGTTTTCCAGCAATTCCTCAATGACCTCTGCCCCGCGCACCAGGGCCTGATCCGTTTCAAACAGGGGGGATATATCCACATGCTCCGCCACCCCGAACAGCTTGGCATAGCACAGCGCCGCCAAAACGGTGAACGGCGTATCGGATTCCGCAATCAGGAAGCGGATCGGCGTTTCCCCGTCAATATATTTCAAAAATTGCGCCACGATCATAAACAACCGCTTGGCCGTGGTCTGCTCATGAAGGATGGTTTCATAGCCCACCGTTTCCGCCGTGATATGATCCAGCAATTTGCTGGCTGCCGTCATATAACGGCGGCGGCTTGTGGCATCATCCGGGTCTTTTTCCAGCGCCACCATGGGCCGGATGGCATTGTGAAGCTGTACCGCATTCAGACGGAAGTGGACATGGGAAAAGCCGGTGCGGAAATTGGCGAACAACGCCCGGAAAACAATCAGGTCCGCGACCTCACCCTTTGCGGCAGCTGAAATCATATGACCCAGCTCTGTCAGAATTTCCCCGGGCAAATCACCGCCTCGGCTGGTCGCCATATGACGGGCAAAGGCGCGAACCTCATCCACATTATCCGCATCAGTGGGGAATAGATCAAGATCACCTTCAAACAGACCTAAAAGCTGTTGAAGCAGATTTAAAATTTTTCCATCACCGGAAATATTCTGCCATCGGTCAAGATAGACCTCGCATTGGCGCACGGCCATACGGGTACGGAATTTCACACTGTCAATCCATGTGATGTCATCGCGCCCGTCCACATCAAAGCCAACCCAGCTTGCCGCCGTGACCAGTTTTAAATCAAGGTTTTTCCAGTCATCCGGATAAGCCGCGCACGCAACATCCAGCACCACAGCGTAAAGCTCCCCAATGGCATTCTGAAGGTTCAACAAGGCCCGTTCCGACTGGATAAATTCATATTCCAGCGTCAAACCCGCGTCGGGACGCACCTGACAGGCTTTTATCTGTGCCATGGCGTTGGCTTCATCAAGGCTGCCCTCTATCAGCCGGGCCAGAATATCATATTGTGCGCTGCTAAAGCCGAACGTGGGGTGGGCGGTGATGACAATCCCGGCCAGTGCCCGACCTGCGATCGCCTGAAATTCTGCAAA
>DRKK01000060.1 GCA_011051815.1 Sphingomonadales bacterium
CCCGGCAAACGAATTTCAGACTTTCATTACGCATCAAGGCCCCTGGAAGCAAGCCGGTTTCGGTCAAAACCTGAAAACCATTACACACCCCGATCACGTGACCGCCCCGGTCCGCATGTTCAATAACCTTGCGCACCACGGGCGAACGGGCCGCCATGGCCCCGCATCGCAAATAATCGCCGAAAGAAAAGCCGCCGGGCAGCGCGATCATATCCACATCGGGAATATCATCATCCTGATGCCAGATAATATGGGGTTTCTGCCCGGTTATTTTTTCGAGCGCAGTAATCATATCGCGATCACAATTAGAAGCAGGAAATACGACAACAGCAGTTTTCATGGGCGTCATTCAATCTCTATTGTATAATTCTCAATGACCGTATTGGACAGGAGCTTTTTGCACATATCCTCAACAGCGGCCTGTGCCTTGCCCGGATCGGTTTCCGCAAGGTCCAGTTCGATATATTTGCCCTGACGGACATCTTCCACCCCGCCAAAACCAAGGGCCGACAGCGCATGCTGAATGGCCTTGCCCTGAGGGTCAAGAACACCATTTTTCAAGGTAACATGTATGCGTGCTTTCACGGATAAGCCTTTCTATATCTTACAGGGTAATGCCAAGCCGCCGGGCGACTTCCTCATAGGCCTCGACCTCACCGCCAAGGTCGCGGCGGAAACGGTCCTTGTCCAGCTTTTTGCCGGTTTCAATATCCCACAGGCGACAATTATCCGGGCTGAATTCATCGGCGAGGATCAGGCAATAGCCCATCTCGTCCTCATCATAAAGACGACCATATTCCAGTTTGAAATCAACAAGCTCAATTCCGACACTGGCAAAAAAACCGCGCAGAAAATCATTGATCTGATGGGTCATGTCGAAAATTTCGCTCAGTTCCTCATCATCGGCCAGTTCAAGAGACAGGATATGTTCCTCGGCAATGAGCGGGTCGCCCAGATCATCATCTTTCAGAGAAAATTCGATGATGGGGCGGGCCAGCCGCCGGCCTTCTTCTATGCCAAGACGCTTGGCCATGGTTCCGGCCACCACATTACGTACAATAACCTCCAATGGTACGATCTCAACCTCACGCACCAGCTGTTCCCGGTCATTCAACCGTTTGATAAAATGGGTCGGGATACCAATCCGCGCCAGATTGATCATCACAAGTTCGGTGACCTTGTTGTTGATGATTCCCTTGCCAGTGATGGTGCCCTTTTTCTGAGCATTAAAGGCGGTGGCGTCATCCTTGAAATATTGCACAAGGGTGCCGGCGTCTTCACCTCTGAATAAAACCTTGGCTTTACCTTCGTAAAGCTTTTCACCTTTGGGCATTTCTTCTGTGGGGGATTTGGAGGGCATCTGAGTGTTTCCTGTCAAAAAATAGAGTGTTTTCAGTTAAGAGAATCAAGCGAGGCGAACATATCCCAATTAGCCCCAGAAAACAATTGGAACAGCCCTTAAAAAATAAAGTTGCCATCCCCATATAAAATTATGGAAACAAAATGCATTCTGGCGTACATAAGGACAGACGAATTTTGTATTGAGACTTTAAGGAGATTGGATAAATGACCCAATTTGATGACCGTGAACAAGCCTATGAAAAAGAATTCGCCCGTAATGAGGAATTTGATTTTAAAGTTGTTGCCCGCCGAAACAAACTGCTTGGGCTGTGGGCTGCCGAAAAAATGGGGCTGGAAGGCGACGCCGCAAATGCCTATGCGGCACAGGTTGTCAAAGCCGATTTTGAAGAGGTAGGCGAGGAAGATGTTTATCGCAAAATCAAAGGCGATCTGGACGACAACAAAGTAAATGTCTCCGAACATCAAGTCCGCCGGGAAATGGAAGACCTGCTCCATACGGCGCGGGAACAATTGTCCAACTAGGGTTTCGCCCCGGAACATATCAAGGCCATCCCGTAATGGGGTGGCTTTTGTCATTATCCGGTCACGCAATGGACACAACTCAGTCATGCTATGAACATATTTATGGGACATAACAAGCCAAAATAAATAGTGCCCATGCAAGGAGCCATCGCTTGAAAATTATTAAAATATTTATGGCATCACTAATGCTTTTCCTGCCTGTCAGCCTTCAGGCAATGGATCACAGCAAGCCCTTAATGTTGCAAGATGATTTTTATAAAGAATATTGGGAGCAGCATTTCCTGTTTGAGGATGGCAGTTTTGTCACCAACCAGTTTCTGGTGGCCAACTTTCCCTGGCCCGTGGGCAAAGACCATGGCATTATGATCACAACAGTAGTATCCCCTGACGGGAAACGTACCATCATCAAGAATGGCCGTGGCCCCGACGAATGGGGGTTTGACAAGGAAAAATTTGACCTGTTCATTCACGTCCATCGCCTGAAAAGTCAAGGCAACAAACATGAAATTCATATTGGCACCAAAGATGGCAACAGGGTTAATGTGACCGTAACATCCCCCGGTGTGCCGCTGGATCACCAACGTTACGACAAGAAAAAAAGATATATGGAAAGCTCTTTCTATATGCCGTTTGTCACCGGACAGGGCCAATGGAGTGTGCTGGATGAAGAAACACAGGCTTTTGTCTCCGGTGGGGGCAAGGTTCAGGGGTTTGGCACCCATGTCATCTTTAATGGCCGCGTGGAAA
>DRKK01000061.1 GCA_011051815.1 Sphingomonadales bacterium
ACCAAAGATTTGACCAAAATCGTTGAAGATAATGGCGGCAAAGTAACCAAAACCGAACAATGGGGTCTTCGCTCCCTTGCCTACCGGATCAAAAAATACAAAAAAGGTCACTATGTCCTGTTGAACATTGATGGTTCTACCGATGCAATTTCTGAGCTGGAACGTAATGAGCGTCTGCATGAAGATGTGGTTCGTTTCATGACAATCCGGGTTGAAGAACTGGAAGAAGGCGATTCTGTGGTTTTGCGTTCAAGAGACCGTGAAGGACGTCCTTCACGTTTTGAAAACAGAGACAGTCGTCCACCCCTCTTTAACAATAACAAGTCTTCAGAGAAATCTGAAGCCGCAACGACAGCATAGGAGACCTTCACATGGCTGAACTACGTTCCGAAGGCGGCAACACCCGCCGCCCCTTCTTCAGACGCCGCAAGAGCTGTCCTTTTTCCGGGGCCAATGCCCAGACAATCGACTATAAAGATGTGCGGATGCTGACCAAATTCATTTCCGAGCGCGGCAAGATTGTGCCAAGCCGTATCACCGCCGTTTCCACCAAGAAACAGCGTGAACTGGCCAAAGCCATCAAACGCGCCCGTAATCTGGCACTTTTGCCATACATCGTTCAATAGGGAGAATGAAAAATGGAAATCATACTTCTTGAACGTGTCCGCAAATTGGGCCAAATCGGTGATACGGTAACAGTAAAAGACGGCTATGCCCGTAACTTCCTGTTGCCCCAGAAAAAAGCCCTTCGGTCCAACAAAGCCAACCGGGCCTATTTTGAAACCCAACGCGCCCAGATCGAAACCCGCAACCTTGAAGCCAAAAACGAGGCCGAAGCGGTATCAGCGAAACTGGACGGCGTATCAGCAATCATCATCCGTCAAGCTGGCGAATCCGGCAACCTTTATGGTTCTGTTTCTGCCCGTGATATTGCGGCGGCCCTTGATGAGCAGGACATGAAAATCAACCGTACTCAAGTTATCATGGATCACGCCATCAAATATCTTGGCATATACAAGATTGAGATCAAGCTTCACGCTGAAGTCTCCGCCAAAATTGAAATCAACATCGCGCGCTCTGTCGAAGAAGCCGAGATGCAGGCCAAGGGCCTTGATGCCAAAACAGCGGAAGAAGAGCTGGACGTTTCCGTAGAAGACTACTTTGAAAACGAAGAAGATTCAGAAGCAGCCAAGGCGGCTGACACTGAAGATGACGCAGAAGAAGTCGTTGCTGAGGACGCAGCTGAAGAAGCGCCTGAGGAAGTAAAAAGCGAATAATTTACGCTGAATTTTACAAGTTTAAAAAGGGCTGCTTGATGAAGCGGCCCTTTTCTTTTATGCTGTCGCTTTGGTAAAAACATTGATTAAGCATATATGACAGATTTTCCGGATATACCAGTTGATGACAGCGGCGGCGACGATAATATTGTCGCCTATGATGCGGCAGGTTTCCGCCAAACGCCCCATAATCTTGAGGCGGAACAGGCGTTGCTCGGGGCTATTCTGGTCAATAATGATGCCTTGGAAAAGGTGCAGGATTTTCTGACCGAAGATCACTTTATCAATCCGGCCCACGGTAAAATTTATCAGGCCAGCCGCAAGCTCATCGAAAAAGGCCTGATCGCCTCACCCGTCACACTGAAACCCTACTTTGAGAATGAAGCCAGCCTGTCAGAGATTGGCGGCGCGGAATATCTGGCCCGCCTGGCCAGTGCTGCCGTATCCATCATCAATAGCGCCGAATATGGTCAGATTATTCATCAAATGGCCATCAAACGAGAACTGATCAGTGTCGGCACTGATATGGTCAATAGTGCCTATGATCATAACGTGGATAATACGGCACAGGATCAGATCGAAGAAGCCGAAAGACATCTCTACAGCCTTGCCGAACAAGGCAGTACCGAAGGCGGTTTCAAAAGCTTTTCCAAATCGGCCACGGATGCCATTAACATCATTGAAATGGCCTTTAAACGCGGCGGCAAGCTGGCCGGGAAAACCACTGGTTTTGACAGCATCAACAAACATATTGGCGGTCTGCATAAATCTGACCTTATGATTCTTGCTGGTCGTCCGGCCATGGGGAAAACCGCGCTGGCCACCAATATCGCCTTTAACACAGCCAAGGCTTACCGGGATGACATGGCACTGGGCATCCCGCACGCAGAAAGCAAAGGGGCCGTGGTTGCCTTCTTTTCACTGGAAATGGCCGCGGACCAGCTGGCAGCCCGTATTCTGGCGGAACAGGCCGAAATGTCATCCCAAGACATGCGTCAGGGCAAGCTCAATCAGGACCAGTTCAACAAGCTGGCCAGAACGGCGCAGGAACTGGAAGAATTACCGCTTTATATTGATGACACCGCCGCCTTAAGCATCGGCGCGCTCAGAACCCGCGCCCGGCGCCTGAAACGTCAGCATGGGGTTGGCTTGGTCATCGTTGACTACCTGCAATTACTTACCGGATCCGGGCGGGGCAACCGGGGACCGGAAAACCGGGTCCAGGAAATTTCCGAAATCACCCGTGGACTAAAGGGCTTGGCCAAGGAACTTGAGATTCCGGTTCTGGCCCTGTCCCAATTAAGCCGGGCCATCGAATCACGGGAAAACAAACGCCCCCTGCTGTCAGACCTCCGGGAATCAGGCTCCATTGAGCAGGACGCGGATATGGTTACCTTTGTCTACCGCCCGGAATATTACCATAAACAGCAAGAACCGGACCCCGATACACAGGAGCATCTCATCTGGATGGAAGAAGGTGACAGACTGGAAGGCCGGGCGGAATTTATTATCGGCAAACAACGTCATGGCCCGACCGGGATCATCACCCTGCAGTTTGAAGCCAATATTACCAAATTCTCGGATCTGCCGACCTCTGATGATTATCTGCCGGAGCAAAATGACTGATGACTTCCGGGGATTTTCCGTCAGATGCACAGGCCACCCTGACCGTTAACCTCGGGGCGATCGTTGAAAATTACAAGAGCTGCCGCCAACTGGCCGGGGGCATTGAATCGGCGGCTATGGTCAAGGCGGATGCCTACGGCATGGGCATTGAGCAAGTGGCCCCGGCTCTGTTTAACAAGGCGGGTTGCCGGATATTTTTCGTCGCCAATCTAGCCGAGGCCTTGACATTACGCCGGGTCACGCCGCACGCGATCATATATGTTCTCAACGGCATTTTTCCCGGCCATCTGGACTATTTCGCCCACCACGATATCCGCCCCGTACTGAATGATCTGGCACAGGTGAAACTCTGGGCTGGTTTTTGCCCGGAAAAGCCCCTGCCCTGTGCCATCCATTTTGATACCGGCATCAACCGGTTGGGCCTCTCACCCACAGAAACGACGCGATTCATCAATGATGAAGTGGTGCGACAAAAATTAAATATTGCCCTGATCATGAGCCATCTGGCCTGTTCCGATGACAGCCAAAACCCCATGAACCAAAAACAGCTGGATGATTTCACGGCCATCACCGGACAATTCCCCGGCATCCCGGCCAGTCTGGCCAATTCCGGCGGTATTCTGCTGGGGCCGGACTATTATTTTGATCTGGTTCGCCCCGGTCTGCTGCTGTTTGGCGGCAACCCGCGCGCGGGACAAATGCCGAAAGGCATCAAACCTGTTTTCCGCATTACCGGGAAAGTCCTGCAAATCCGTGAAGTTGTACCCGGCGATACCGTGGGCTACGGCGCCACATGGCACCCGGACAAGCCCCGCCATATTGCGACCATAAATATTGGCTATGCCGATGGATATTTACAGATGTTCAATAATTGCGGCCGGGTTTATGCGGGCGGTAAAGAACGCGCCGTTGTGGGCCGGGTGTCCATGGATATGATCGCCGTTGACGTGACGGATATAGCAATCAGCACCGGCGATGATGTGGAACTTCTCGGTGAACATATAACACTTGAAATGGCGTCGGAAGTCTCTACCCTTAGCCAATATGAAATACTGACCGGGGTCAGGGAAAGATACCAGCGAATTTATACTTTAAACGATTAGGTGCCCATATGAATTTTCTTGCCGTCATCGGACGGATTACATTTGGTTTTCTGCAGGCCGCCGGACGGCTCGGAATTTTTACCGGACATGCATTAGCCCATATGTTTACCCCGCCATTCTATTTCCGGTCTCTGATCCGTCAGATCATGACCATTGGCTATTATTCCCTTCCCGTGGTCGGACTGACCGCCCTGTTTACCGGTGCGGCGCTGGCTCTCAATATTTATGAGGGCGGGTCCCGGTTTAATGCGGAAAGCGTCCTACCCAGCATTGTGGTCATTGGCATCGTGCGTGAGCTTGGCCCGGTTCTCTGCGGCCTGATTGTTGCCGGACGTGTTAGTGCCTCCATGGCGGCGGAGCTTGGCACCATGCGGGTCACGGAACAGATCGACGCCATGGCCACCCTGTCCACGGACCCCTATAAATATCTGATCGCCCCGCGCATCATTGCCACCACACTAATGATGCCCTTCATGTTGGTCATTGTTGCCGATGCCATCGGGGTTATGGGTGGCTTCCTCATTGCCACCGGAAAGCTCGGCTTTAATTCCGGCAGTTATATGCGCCTGACCATGGATTTTCTTGAACCGACCGATGTTTACGCCAGCCTGACGAAAGCGGCAGTATTTGGTTTTTTCATCTCGCTCATGGGCTGTTATCACGGCTATCACAGCCGGGGCGGCGCACAGGGTGTGGGCATTTCAACCACTAATGCGGTGGTGTCAGCCTGTATGCTGATCCTGTTGTCAAACTATATCGTAACGGAGATATTTTTCGCATCATGACCATCACACCAAAAATAAGCCTGAAAGGCCTCCATAAAGCCTTCGGACCAAAAGTAGTTCTGGATAAAGTGAACCTTGATGTCATGCCCGGTGAATCCATGGTGATCATCGGCGGTTCCGGTTCCGGCAAGTCCGTGACCCTGAAATGCATACTGGGACTTTTGCAGCCGGATAGCGGCAGCATCAAAGTAGACGGCGAGGAAACCGTTGGCCTGCGCGGCAGTGACCGCAAGCGGCTCCAGAAAAAATTCGGAATGTTGTTTCAGGGTGCCGCCCTGTTTGACAGCCTTCCGGTCTGGGAAAATATTGCCTTTGGCCTGCTGGCCGAAAGCAAAGTCACCCGCAAGCAGGCGGTAGAGATAGCCGTAGAAAATCTACGCAGTGTGGGGCTTAGCCCCGATGTGGCCCGCCTCAGCCCTGCTGAGCTGTCCGGCGGCATGCAAAAACGGGTCGGTTTGGCGCGCGCCATCGCCAATAAACCGGAAATCATCTTTTTCGATGAGCCGACCACCGGCCTTGACCCGATCATGGCCGATGTCATCAATGAATTGATTGTGGAACGGGTCAAAGAGATGGGAGTCACCACCCTGACCATCACCCATGACATGTCCAGCGTGCGCAAGATCG
>DRKK01000062.1 GCA_011051815.1 Sphingomonadales bacterium
TGTTTGACCTGTTTTGTCATGGGCACCAGTGATCTGGTCAAGGATTTACATGCCCATCATACAGAAATGCGCCTGCCGGTGGTGACCAGTCTGGGCCTATGCCTGCTGGCGGCGCGGGCGGAGAATATTGATATATTGGACGGGGTTTATCTGGACCTGAATGATGAGGCGGGGTATCGGGCCAGCTGCCAGCAGGGGCTGGAATTTGGCTTTGACGGCAAAACACTGATCCATCCCAAACAGCTGGCCGGGGCCAATGAGGTTTTTGGCCCAAGCGCCGATGAGCTGAATTTTTCCCGGCGGATAATTGAGGCTTTTGGGGAGGCCGAAGCGGCGGGTCAGGGTGTGGTCTTGTTGGACGGCAAGCTGATTGAAAATCTCCATGTGGAAAATGCCCGCCGTCTGGTTACCCTGGCGGATGCCATTACAAAGCTGGAGGGATGAATGAGTAAGAAAAATGACGGTAATTATTTTGAGGATTTCACTCTCGGTCAGGTGATCACCCATGCCACCCCGCGCACGGTGACGGTGGGGGATGTGAGCCTCTATTCAGCCCTGTATGGCATGCGCTTTGCCTTGCAATCTTCCGATGAATTTGCCCGTGCGTCTGGCCTGCCGCGCGCGCCAGTGGATGATATGCTGACCTTTCATATTGTTTTTGGCAAGACGGTGCCGGATATTTCCATTAACGCGGTGGCCAATCTGGGCTATGCGGATTGCAGGTTTCTGCGCCCGGTCTATGCCGGCGATACCCTGAGCGCGACCAGCAAGGTCATCGGCCTGAAAGAAAATTCCAATGGCCGGACGGGTAATGTTTACGTGCGCACCAGCGGCGTTAACCAGCGGGGCGAGGATGTTCTGGATTATGTGCGCTGGGTCATGGTTAACAAGCGGGATAGCGCAAGCCCGGCCCCGGAAATGGTCATTCCCGATTTGCCCGCTGTCGTTGCGCCAGAGAATCTGACGGTTCCGGAGGGGCTGAATTATAAGGATTATGACGCCCGCCATGCCGGGTCAGCTTATTATTGGGAAGATTATGACATCGGCGAAAAGATCAGCCATGTGGACGGCATGACGGTGGAGGCCGCCGATCATATGCTGGCCACACGACTCTATCAGAATACGGCCAAGGTTCATTTCAACCTTCATGCCATGAAGGATGGGGGTCTGGGGGAGCGCATTGTGTACGGCGGTCATGTGATTTCACTGGTCCGCGCTTTGAGCTTTAACGGCCTTGGCAATGGTCAGACTATTTTGGCCATCAATGGCGGCCGCCATGTGAATCCCTGTATCGCGGGGGATACGGTCTATGGCTGGTCGGAAGTGCTGGACAAGGCGGAAATTGCGGGCCGTGATGATCTGGCGGCACTGCGGTGCAGGTTGGTGGCGCTCAAGGACAAGACGCCTGAGGGTTTTCCCTGTATAATGGATGACGGAAAGTATGATCCGGCGGTTTTGCTGGACCTTGATCTGTGGCTGCTTATGCCGAAAAGGACGCAGGACTAAATTTTTTCAATCTATTCCTTGCCCTGTGGCCACAATCGTTTTAAGGATAACTATATATTGGGTCTGCGTAAAAATACTTTTTACGCCGTTATATGAAGAGGGAACTGAGTATGGCAACCACAAAGCGGCCTACCTCGCCGCATCTCCAGATATATAAATGGGGTCCGCATATGGCCCTGTCCATTTTGCACCGGGCATCGGGTGTGGCCCTTGGCGCGGGAACATTGTTTCTGGCCTGGTGGCTGATCGCATTGGCGTCGGGGCCGGAGGCTTATGATCAGTTTCTGACCTTTATGGGCAGTATCGTTGGCAAGATTTTTCTGTTGGGCTTTACCCTGTCGCTGATGTTGCATCTCTGTAACGGGGTGCGGCATTTATTCTGGGATATGGGCATGGGCTTTGAGGTTGAAACCACGGCCCGGACCAACATGCTGGTGTTTCTGGGGGCGGCTGTGCTCACGGCCCTGTCCTGGGTCATTGGCTACGGTTTGATATAGGGAGGATCAAGATATGGATATGAACACCCCGATCAGTAAAGTACGTGGTCTTGGTTCCGCCCGTAGCGGCACCGAGGAATGGTGGATACAAAAGATCGCGGCGGTGGCTTTGATCCCACTGACCATCTGGTTTGTGGCCTCCATCGTGCAGATGACCCATGCGGATTATTTCACCGTCCGGGCGTGGCTGGCGTCCCCGGTTTCGGCTATTCTGTTGCTGCTTTATATTGTCATTGGCCTGTATCACCTGCGCCTTGGTTTGCAGGCGGTGGTCGAGGATTATGTTCACGGCGGCGGCATGAAGGTCTTTTGCCAGTTCTCCATCCTGTTTGGTTGTACCGTGATTGCGGTGGCATCCATTTTCTCCGTTCTTAAAATTGCATTGTAAGGCATATACAGATGAGCAAGACATATGAATTAATTGATCACGTCTATGATGCCATTGTGATTGGCGCTGGCGGCGCGGGCCTGCGGGCGGCCATGGGTATTGCGGAAAGCGGCCTGAAAACAGCCTGTATATCCAAAGTCTTCCCCACCCGCTCCCATACGGTTGCGGCCCAGGGCGGCATCGCGGCATCGCTGGGCAATATGGGGCCGGATAAATGGCAGTGGCATATGTATGACACGGTCAAGGGCTCTGACTGGCTCGGCGATCAGGATGCTATCGAATATATGGTACGTCAGGCCCCGGAAGCGGTCTATGAACTGGAACATTTCGGCGTGCCTTTTTCCCGTACCGAAGACGGCAAGATTTATCAGCGGCCCTTTGGTGGCATGACCACCGAATTTGGCGAGGGCGACCCGGCCCAGCGCACCTGTGCCGCCGCCGACCGTACCGGCCACGCCATGCTTCATTCGCTTTATCAGCAATCCCTGAAATATGACACGGATTTTTATGTGGAGTTTTTCGCCATTGACCTGATCATGGTGGACGGTGAATGTCGGGGTGTGATTTGCCTTGATATGAATACGGGCAAGCTGCACCGGTTCCGGTCCCATATGACGGTTCTGGCCACGGGCGGTTATAACCGCACTTACTTCTCGGCCACCTCCGCCCATACCTGCACCGGTGACGGCGGCGGTATGGTTCAGCGGGCCGGCCTGCCGTTGCAGGATCTTGAATTTGTCCAATTCCATCCCACCGGCGTTTACGGCGCGGGGGTATTGATTACCGAAGGCGCGCGCGGCGAAGGCGGCTATCTGGTTAATTCAGAGGGCGAACGCTTTATGGAACGCTATGCGCCGTCTGCAAAAGACCTTGCCTCCCGCGATGTCGTCAGCCGGGCCATGTCTGTGGAGATCAGCGAAGGCCGCGGTGTCGGCGAGCATAAGGATCATATCTTCCTGCATCTGGACCATCTGTCACCTGAAATTCTGGCGGAACGTCTGCCGGGTATTTCGGAATCAGCGCGTATCTTTGCCGGGGTTGATGTGAATAAGCAACCCATCCCCGTGGTGCCAACGGCTCATTATAATATGGGCGGTATTCCGTGCAATTATCACGGCGAAGTCCTGAATCCTACGGCGGAGGATCCGGACCGGGTCGTAGCCGGCCTGATGGCGGTGGGTGAAGCGGCCTGTGTGTCCGTGCATGGCGCTAATCGTCTTGGCTCCAACAGCCTGATTGATCTCGTGGTCTTTGGCCGTGCGGCGGCCCACCGGGTGGCCGATGTGGTCAAACCAATGACTGCTCATATGGCTCTGCCCGATGATCATGCTGATCTGGCCCTTTCCCGGCTGGAGAAATACCGGACCGCAGATGGCAATACGTCAACCGCCGTCATCCGTGACAAGATGCAGCGCATGATGCAGGGCCATTGCGCCGTTTTCCGTCAGCAGGATGTTCTGGATGAGGGTGTTGCGGGCATTGATGAAATTTACGCCATGCTCGATGATGTGAAAACTACCGATCGGTCATTGGTCTGGAACAGTGACCTGATTGAGACATTGGAGCTTGAAAATCTTTTGATGCATGCGGTGACCACCATGCATTGTGCGGCCAATCGGCATGAAAGCCGGGGCGCCCACGCGCGCGAAGATTATCCGGATCGCAATGATGATGAATGGATGAAACACACTGCCGCCTGGCTGGAGAATGGTAAAATCCGCATCGAATATCGGCCGGTACATGACTATACGCTGACCGATGAAATTGATTATATCAAACCTAAAGCCCGGGTTTATTAGAACAGATTTATTAAGGGACACCAGACATGGCTGAATTCAGACTTCCCGCAAATTCCAAGGTGAAAAAGGGAAAATATTTCAAAGCGGCGGACGGGGTAACCAATGTCCGCAAGTTTAATATCTATCGCTGGAATGAGGACGACGGAGAAAACCCGCGCGTTGACACCTATGAGGTGGATATGGACAAATGCGGTCCCATGGTGCTGGATGGGCTGATCAAGATCAAGAATGAGATTGACCCGACCCTGACCTTTCGCCGCTCCTGCCGTGAGGGGGTTTGCGGCTCCTGCGCCATGAATGTGGCGGGCACCAATACGCTGGCCTGCACAAAGGCCAATGATGAGATAAAGGGCGACATCAATATCTATCCTCTGCCTCATATGGAGGTGGTGAAAGACCTGGTCACCGACCTGACCCATTTCTATGCCCAATATTCGTCCATCAAGCCCTGGATGCAGACCGTCAGCCCGACTCCCAGCGGGGCTGAGCGCCTGCAAAGCCCGGAAGACCGGGCCAAGCTGGACGGCCTGTATGAATGTGTGCTGTGCGCCAGCTGTTCCACAAGCTGTCCCAGCTATTGGTGGAACAGTGATAAATATCTCGGCCCTGCGGTGCTGTTGCAAGCCTATCGCTGGTTGATTGACAGCCGGGACGAGGCCACGGGGGAGCGTTTGGATGATCTGGAAGATCCGTTCCGGCTTTATCGTTGCCACACGATCATGAATTGCACCAACACCTGCCCCAAGGGCTTGAACCCGGCCAAGGCCATTGCCGAAATCAAAAAGATGATGGTTGAACGTCAGGGGTAACAGGGCAGGCGACTGGTTGAAAAAGGGGTGATGTGTGGTGGCCCTCTCAGGGTGGAATCATATATTTCTCCCCGATGATATTTATGCATTGGAGGGAA
>DRKK01000063.1 GCA_011051815.1 Sphingomonadales bacterium
CGATCACATATTCATGACAATCTTCAGCCTTGATATTATGGGATTCTGTCCCGTTGATAATTTTGTCATTATCCCCCCAAATGACAGATACCGGCATCATGAGCGTCTGTTCCCCCAAGGGCAGTTCACCTGCCCCAAGCCCTTTGTCGGCAATCACCCTCAGCGCATCACCCACCCCATCAAGGCGTTTATATTTTAACACATCATCCACCAATTCTCTGGTGACAAGCTGCGCGTTGGAAAATAGCATGGCCAGTACGGGCTTGAGCTGTTTTCGCGTCCGCGCCTGCTGAAAGCCGGATATATAATCAGGGTTTACCGACCGCCCCACAAGAGCCGGACAGATCAGCGACAGGCTGGCCACCTGAATATTCCCCGCCAATGCACATTGCACCGCAACCGCCGCCCCCATGGAGTGACCCACCAGATGCGCCTGCTCAATATCCAATGCCGCCAGAAATTCTGCAACCATTGCCGAAAGCCCTGCGATCGACCCATCGGTGATTTTCTTCGTCGACAAACCGTGACCCGGCAGGTCAAGGGCGATTACCCGATGCGTTTCACCAATTTTCCCCTGATTAAATAACCAGTTGTTTGAATCGCCGCCAAAACCATGAATTAAAACCACCGGAACAGACCCGGGCGACAAGTCAGCCGGGCTGAAGTCCTGATAGGAAATATCCATATCACCCAGCGTGATATGACGTATGTCCGCCGCGCCAGCATCCTCGCCCATATCATCCGACACATCTTGAACCTCGAACTCTGCAATGAAGGCCTCAATGTCAGCATCGGTATCGCTATCCTCTGCCAACACCGCCATCAAGGCTCCTACGGGCAAGACCTCACCTTCTTCGGCGATTATGCGCCGGAGTTTTCCGGCAACAGCAGCCTCCACAGGTCCGGCAATTTTACTGGTCTCAATTTCGGCAATCTCCTGACCAACCGTCACCTCATCCCCCGGTGCGATATGCCATTCGATCAGTTCGCCCTCATCCATTGACAGCCCCCATTTGGGAACCGTAATTGCTTTTATGGTCATGATATATGTCTACTTTAACAATTTACGAATGGCGTCACAGACCGCCCCGGCGGTTGGAATGAACGCATCCTCCAGCGGCGGTGAAAAAGGCACCGGCGTATGGGGCGGTGTGATTTGAATAATCGGCCCGCGAAGGGCGTCAAAGGCCTGTTCCACCACCAGCCCGGCAATATCCGCCGCCATGCCGCAGCGGGCGGCTGATTCATCAACCACCACCAGAAATCCGGTCTTCTCCACTGAGTCAAGAATGGTTTCCTCATCAAGCGGTGATGTGGTGCGCGGATCAATGACCTCAACCGAGATACCTTCTGCGGCCAATGTCTTTGCGGCCTCTTCTGCGATATGAACCATGCGGGAAAAAGCGACAATGGTCACATCCCCGCCCTCACGAACCACATTAGCCTCACCAAAAGGAATGGCGTAGGATTCGTCCGGAACATCACAGGCCAGGTCATATAATAGCTTGTTTTCAAAGAAAATAACCGGATCATCATCCCGAATTGCCTCAATCAATAGCCCCTTGGCATCATAGGCATTTGACGGCATGACGCATTTCAAACCGGGGACCGATGTGAACATATGATACAGGCATTGGGAATGTTGGGCCGCCGTGCGCATACCTGCCCCGATGGTCGTGCGGACCACCATGGGCGTTTTGGTTTTGCCGCCAAACATATAGCGGAATTTGGCCGCCTGATTGAATATCTGATCAAAACAGACGCCCATGAAATCCACAAACATCAATTCTGCAACCGGGCGCAATCCCGTTGCCGCCGCCCCGGCAGCGGCCCCCATAATAGCAGATTCAGAGATCGGGGTATCAATGACCCGATTGGCCCCGAATTCACCGATCAACCCCTTGGTCACGCCCAGCGGGCCGCCGTAGGCATCAATCACCCCGGTGCCGCCGTGACCGCCGGCCACATCCTCCCCCAATATAATCACCTGACCATCTCGGGCCATTTCCTGATGCAGGGCTTCGTTCAGGGCTTCACGTATTGTTTTCTTGCTCATTTTATGAACCTCCTGAAATTAATATGAAACATAGACATCGGTTAACAGATCGTCCGAGGTCGGAAAATCGGCCTTGCGCGCCTTATCAACGGCTTCGTCGATCAAGTCGGCCACCTCCCTGTCGATCTGGTCAAGGGCATCGGCTGTCACCAGCTGATCTTTTTCTACTTTGGCCCGGAAAATTTTCAGGCAATCGCCGGTTTCCCGCAATTCCACCAATTCATCGGCGGAGCGATAGGCCTGTGGATCACCTTCAAAATGACCGTAAAAACGCATGGCGCTGGCCTCTATGGCACTTGGACCCTGCCCCGTTCGCGCCCGCGTGACGGCCTCCCTTGCGGCAGCTTCGACGGCGAAAAAATCCGTACCGTCCACGCTCACCGCAGGCATACCGAAACTCTCGGCCCGCTTGGCGATACTGTCGGCACCAAACGCATAATCACAGCCCGTCCCCTCGCCGTAACCATTATTCTCAAAGATAAATACCACCGGTAATTTCAGAACGACCGCCATATTCATGGCCTCAAAAGTCGTCCCCTGATTGGAGGCACCGTCCCCTGAAAAAGACACGGCCACCCCGTCCGTTCCCTTGACCTTGGCCGTTAACGCCGCCCCGATCACCAACGGCGGATTGCCGCCCACAATGGCATTGGCGCCCAGCATCCCCTTTTCAAAATCAGCGATATGCATGGACCCGCCTTTGCCCGCACAAAGCCCGCCCTTTTTGCCGTAAATTTCCAGCATCATGGCCTCAATATCACAGCCTTTGGCGATACTATGGCCATGACCCCTGTGGGTACTGCCGATATAATCGCTATCCCGAAGTTGCAGACAGACGCCAGTGGCAACGGCCTCCTGTCCCGCATAAAGATGAACGAATCCCGGGATTTCTCCCGTTGTATTCTCCACATGGATGCGTTCCTCAAACTCGCGGATAGCCTTCATCCGGTGATAGGCATCAAGGAGTATATTATTACCAAGATTCATTCAAACCCTCCCTATGTAATTGCAGTATTTCCTGTTACAGCCAATTTAAATTGGGCGACCAGCAATACATATAGAGGGAATTACCTATTTTACTTTTTACCCATATTTATCCCGGCATTACGGGGGCGAATTCCACATTTTCGAAGATAACGCCGAGCCAGAAGAAGTCCATGGGGTGCGGCGTGAAATCCACCTGTAGATCCAGCACCGTTGGCCGGTTTGCCTTCTGCGCCCGGCGGAAGGCATCCGGCAGGGTCTCCAGTGTGACTTCCTCACCAATACAGCCAAGGCTTTTGGCCATATCGGCAAATTTGACATTGGTCAGCTTCTGGCCAAAATCCTCATTATCAAATAGCAGTTCGCCAAATGGCCGGTACATACCCCAGGCGGAATCGTTAAAGACAATGGTGATCACATTCAACCCGTTACGGGCGGCGGTTTCAAGCTCCTGCCCCGTACAGCACATGGCCCCGTCGCCGGTGACCAGAACAACGGTCCGGTCCGGGTTTAACAGCTTCGCCGAATTGGCAAAGGGCAGGCCAAAACCCAAATGCCCCATGCCGGGGACAAAGAGATAATTCTTCGGGTGAGTGGGACGCAGGAAGCTATGGCCCCATTCCATGGTCTGACCGCCATCAACAACCACAATGGCATCTTCTGGCACCAGCGTGGATATTGTGCGCATGGCCGCCGCTTCATTGAGGATATTGGTATTCTCCGTGGTCACCTGATCGGCAATATCATTGATCTCCTTACGGTAATCATGATAGGCGCCCTTAACATCCGTGACCCATTTGGACTCAACGTTAAAGCTGGCCTTGGGCAAACGGGCGTTAAGGTTGGTCAGAAACTCCCGCGCATCCGCCTGCACCGCCACCGCAAGGGGAACCGTGCGGCCCAGCGTTTCATTATCAATATCCACCTGTATGATCTTCTGACCTTCTATA
>DRKK01000064.1 GCA_011051815.1 Sphingomonadales bacterium
GCCGCCGCCATGGGGGGCCGCGCCGCCATATGTATCCACAATGATCTTGCGCCCGGTCAGGCCCGCATCGCCGTCCGGGCCGCCGATAACAAAATTTCCGGTGGGATTGATATAAAGCTCGTCTGTAGGACACATCCAGCCCTCGGGCAGGTTGCTTTCAATATGTTCAAGGACAATTTCTCGGACACGCTCCTGTGACACACCGTCCCCATGCTGGGGGGAGACCACAACAGACGTTGCGCAAATCGGAACCCCATCCTCATATTTCAAGGTTACCTGGCTCTTGGAATCCGGGCCCAGTTCTGTCACGCCGCCGTGACGGGCCGCCGCCAGAGATTTCAGGATCTTGTGGGAATAATGTATGGGTGCCGGCATTAAGGCGTCGGTCTCGTTGGTGGCATAGCCAAACATGATCCCCTGATCACCAGCCCCTTCATCCTTATCAGCGCCGCTATCCACGCCCATGGCAATATCGGCGGATTGTTCATGGACATGAACCTCCACAGACATATCCCGCCAGTGGAAACCCTCCTGCTCATAACCAATTTCTTTCACAACCCGGCGGGCGGCGTCTTCCATCACGTCGGCATTAATGGCGCTTGGCCCCCGGACTTCCCCGGCCAGAACCACCCGGTTTGTGGTGGTCAGCGTTTCTACGGCAACCCGGGCTTCCGGCTCTGCGGCCAGAAAAAGGTCAACGATGGCATCAGAAACACAATCGGATACCTTATCCGGATGACCTTCCGAGACGGATTCACTGGTGAATAAATAATTCTTTCTGGACATATATATTTCTCCGGCAATTACATACAAATAGTTGTTTCAAGATATAACATATCTTTTATATAAAGAAACCTTTATATTTTAGTTAACGGCGGAAATTTTCTGTAAAAAAAACAACAAAAGCCTGAAACCACGGGGCATCAGGCTTGAGTATAATTAAAGAAAGGAACTTTATTCTGATGCAGCCTCATCAACTGGAACTTCTGCATTTGCCCATTCCGGCATCGTCACATGATTCTCAGCGGACACGCCAGTACGGCTGAGAACAATCGGGATTGTCTTGAACAAAACCTTCACGTCAGTCATGAAACTGCAATTATCCACATACCAGATATCCAGAATAAATTTCTGGTTCCAGCTGATCGAATTACGGCCCATCACTTGTGCCCATCCGCTGATACCGGGACGAACATCATGGCGGCGCATTTGTTCAGACGTATAGCGTGAACCATATTCAGCAATGAAAGGCCGGGGGCCAATCAGGCTCATATCACCGATGAGCACGTTCCACAATTGCGGCAACTCATCAACACTGATGTCGCGCAGCAGCTTGCCAAATCTTGTCAAACGGTATTCGTCGGCCAAAAGATTCCCATCCTCGTCAACACAATTGGTCATGCTGCGGAATTTCCAGATGGTAAAAGATTGCCCGTTCAGGCCCAGTCTTTCCTGCTTGAATATGACCGGACTACCCAGTTTAACGCGGACCAGAACAGCTGTTACCAGCAAAACAGGCGACAATATAATGATCAACAGAAGTGAACCAACAATATCCAGAAGTCTTTTCCAGACAGTCTTATATGTTATCCCTCGCATTTGTTTCCTCATCGTCTTTATTCATATTTATCCCCGTTTTATATCTTTAAGGTTAACGCAGGATTAATTTAATAAGAATTTATTGTGACGGTCACCCAATTTTAATACGACCCCAAAAACACAGCATGGAAATGATTTACACATTACCCTGCAATTGCAGGCAGGTAAAATTATCCTGCCCTGCAACCGGAATTAGCATGTAACTATCGCCCTGGCAAGCAAAAAAAGCCAAATAGTCTTAATGGACTAGCTGTTTTTGTTCGCAGACGCAATATAAATTCACTATTGCCTAATTTTCTGCTAATTTACGCCGAATAAGCTCTATGATCTTTGTCCGGCCATAAAGCGCTATGAAGGACCCCATGCGCGGCCCCTGTTTCTGTCCCAGAAGTATCTCATACAGGGCCCCGAACCATTCGCGCAGGTTGTCATAGCCCTGTTCATTGCCCACGGCAAAGACCTCATTCTGATAATCGGAAGCCGGCAATCCATCTGCCATATTTTCCAGCTTATCAATCAGACTTTCCAGCGCCACCCGTTCCCGTTCCGTGGGGGCGCGGTAGCTTTTATGAGGTTTGACAAAATTCTCATAATAGACCAGAGCGTAGCCCGCCAACTGATTCAACAACGGCGAATTTTCCGGTGTGGTGCCCTCGGCATAATTGCTGATATAGCCCCAGAGAGTTTCCTTATCCTCTGCATTAGAGGCACTGGCCAGATTAAGCAGGAGCGCGAAAGTCACCGGTAGTTTCTGGGCCGGAGGATTGCCGTTATGCACATGCCAGACCGGATTGGCCAGCTTCTGCTTGCCCTCCTGTTCGTCATATTTCCCCAAATGATTGATATATTCATCCACTGTTTTAGGGATCACGTCGAAAAATAGTTTTTTCGCCTTGCGCGGCGATTGGAACATATAGAGCGACAGGCTTTCCGGCGTACCATATTTCAGCCAGTCCTCCATGGTCAGGCCATTGCCCTTTGATTTGGAGATCTTCTCGCCCTTTTCATCCAGGAACAGCTCATAGCTGAACCCTTCCGGCGGCACCGCGCCCAGAATACGGGTGATGGCGCTGGACAGCTTGACAGATTCCATCAAATCTTTGCCCGCCATCTCATAATCAACGCCCAGTCCGACCCAGCGCATGGCCCAGTCCGCTTTCCACTGCATTTTACAGCCGCCGCCCGTGACCGGAACTTCCACATGCTGCTTGGTTTCAGGATCAACATAGACCACAGTCCCCGCGTCAAGCTTTCGTTCCACAATCGGAACTTGCAAAACCTTTCCCGTACGCGGGCACAGGGGCAGGAACGGGCTGTAGGTGGCCTGACGCTCAGCCCCCAAGGTGGGCAGGATCACTTTCATGATCTTGTCATAGGCCCCGAGCATTTTCAGCAGGGTTGCATCCATTTCGCCACTCTCA
The DNA here is from genome assembly GCA_011051815.1 of Sphingomonadales bacterium. Classification (GTDB taxonomy): domain Bacteria; phylum Pseudomonadota; class Alphaproteobacteria; order Sphingomonadales; family Emcibacteraceae; genus Paremcibacter. Next base: position 3,021 of record DRKK01000064.1, read on the forward strand.
TAGGTGAGCGTGGCACTTTTAAACTCATAATCAAAGCCGAACCCATCCAGAAAATCACATAGCCGGGCGTTATTATGGTGGGCAAAACTCTCATGGGTGCCGAACGGGTCCGGCACTTTTGACAGCGGCAGCCCCAGATGCTGTTCCAGCATCTCCTGATTGGGCAGGTTGCCGGGCACCTTGCGGAAACCATCCATATCATCAGAATAGGCGATTAATTTTGTCGGCTGGTCACTGAACAGCTGAAAGGCCTGACGGACCATAGTGGTGCGCACCACCTCGCCAAAGGTACCCATATGCGGCAGGCCGCTTGGCCCATAGCCGGTTTCAAACAGAACATAGTCTTTTTCATTACCGGATTTTTCCAACCGTTTCAGAAGATTTTGAGCTTCTTTAAAGGGCCAGGCGTTACTGTCCAGGGCGTAACTGATCATTTCCGGTGATGTGGGCATAATTTCGGTATCCTTGTTATATTGGGTCTTGATAAAACCCTTTATCGGTCACGTCAACTCTTGGCTTTCGCTAAAGAGATCAATATAGTCATTTTTTTCGACACACTGGACTCCGATGACTGACCCGCTGATAAATTTTCCAGACCCTTTTGAGGTTCTCTCCCGCCTGCCCGCGCTGGTGGTCAGGACGGACTTTGGTACCATTGTCACGCTGGACGGAGAAGTGATGGACTATGACCTGAAAGAGCTGAAAAAGATTGTTCGGGGTCAGGCTTTTCTTATTTGCAACCAGCGGATCACCGGGCAAAATCTTGGGCATATATCTTACCGCCCCTTTGATGTGCTGGAGCTCTTTGCTTTTATAAGGCCTGCGGCATTCTGCCTGCCCCTGCCTTTCGGGCTGGCGCAGGCCCTCTCATTCCCCAATAGCAGCGACACGCCCGAGGATCAGGCCGTGATCATCCTGCAAGCGGCCCATCGGCTGATGCAGGACCTTATGGACCCGGCATATATCTATGGGGACGGCGTTGCCGCCACGGCCCACAAGATGGCCGGGGCCGGATGGCCGTGGGGGCCGCTTATTCTGGGGGCCGTGGGGCAAAATGCACAGGATTACTATGTCTGGAACCATCTGCCCGAATGGGAGGACAGCCCGCCCACGCCGCCGCCCGGCGTCAGCCCGGTCAGCGGGCCGGAAAGCCTTGCCCGCCTGCGCCACCTTCTGGGGCCCAATGCCGAAGACCGGAAAAGCCAGCAGGATTATACCGCCCTCACCGCCGGAGCCTTTGACGCGCCCGACGATCTGGACGAGCCGAAACTGGTTCTGGCCGAGGCCGGGACCGGCATTGGCAAGACGCTGGGCTATATCGCTCCGGCCAGCCTGTGGGCGGAGAAAAACGGCGGCACCGTCTGGCTCGCCACCTATACCAAAAACCTGCAACGTCAGCTGGATCAGGAACTGGACAGCCTCTATCCCGACCCAAAAATAAAGCAGCAAAAGGTGGTTATCCGCAAAGGCCGGGAGAATTATCTGTGCCTGCTGAATCTTCAAGAGCTGTCTCAGGGCGCGGCCCAGCAACAGGGGCGCATCCTGCTGGGCCTTGTCTCCCGCTGGGCCAGATACAGCCGGGACGGCGATATGATCGGCGGCGATTTCCCCGCGTGGCTGGGCGAGATATTCGGCCAAAACCGTCTGACACAGCTCACCGACCGGCGCGGGGAATGTGTCTATTCCGCCTGCGCCCATTACCGCAAATGCTATATTGAAAAGGCCCAGCGCAACGCCAAAACCGCCGATCTGGTCATTGCCAATCATGCGCTGGTCATGGTTCAATGTGCGACCCGCATGGGCGAGACCGACCTGCCGAACCGGTATGTTTTTGATGAGGGCCATCACCTGTTTGATGCCGCCGACAGCGCCTTTGCCGCCCATCTGACCGGGCAGGAGGGGCAGGAATTGCGCCGCTGGATCAGGGGCGCAGAACAATCGGGCCGCCGGGGCAAGGGCCTGAAAGGCCGGGTTGAAGACCTGATCCATGACGATGACGAGGCCCGGCGCATGCTGGAACAGGTCATCACCGCCGCCCGGTGCCTGCCCGCCGAAGGATGGCATGGGCGGCTCGGCGAGGGCAGTCCCTTTGGCCCCGCGGAAAAATTTCTGTCGCTGGTCCGTTCGCAAACATTGGTTCGCAACCACGGCGCCAGCACCTATCATAGTCTGGAAACCCCGGCGGAACAGGTCGCCCCGGAATTACTTGACGCCGCAGAGAATCTGCATCTGGCGCTGGATGATCTGACGAAACCGTTAAAGAAGCTGGCGGCTGTTTTGCTGAAAAAACTGGATGCGGAGGCGGCGGAGCTGGACAGCAGCACGCGGGGGCGTCTGGAGGCCGTGGCCCGGACCCTGACCCGGCGTGCCGAAACCATTGCAGAGGGCTGGATGCCTATGTTAACCGACCTGAAAGGGGGCAAGAATGACGCGTTTGTGGACTGGTTTGAGCTGGACCGTATTCAGGGGCGGGACATTGACGTCGGGCTGTATCGCCATTGGCTGGACCCCAGCCTGCCCTTTGTGGAAACGGTCCTGAAACCCGCTGACGGGGTTGTCATCACCTCGGCCACCCTGCGCGACCGGATCACGGATAATGATAATCCGGATATTGAATGGCACGCCGCAGAGATCCGCACCGGGGCCGCCCATCTGATCAACCCGCCGCGCCGTCAGAGTCTGAAATCACCATTCAATTACGCCGAACAGAGCCGCATCTTTATCGTCAATGACATGAACCGCCGTGACCTTGATCAATTGGCCGCCGCTTACCGTGAACTGATGATCGCCTCTGACGGCGGGGCGCTGGGCATTTTTACTGCCATTAGCCGCCTGCGCGCGGTGCAAGAACGGCTGGCACAACCATTAAACGAGCAGAATATCCCCCTCTATGCTCAACATGTAGACCCAATCAATGTCTCGACCCTGATTGATATTTTCCGGGCGGTGGAGGACAGTTGCCTGCTGGGCACCGATGCGGTGCGGGACGGGGTTGATGTGCCGGGGGCGTCATTGCGCCTGTGCATCTTTGACAAGGTACCCTGGCCCCGGCCCACGATCCTTCACAAGGCCCGGCGGCAAAAATTTGGCAAGCAGACCTATGACGACCTGATCACGCGCCTGCGCCTGAAACAGGCTTACGGGCGACTGATACGGCGGCGCACGGACAAGGGCGTTTTTGTCATGCTGGACGGCGCAACCCCCACCCGCCTGCTCAGTGCCTTTCCGGAAGATGTGATCATCGAACGGCTGGGCCTCGCCGAAGCCATCCGTAAAACCCGGGATTTTCTGGCCCTGACCTCACAGGAAGATATGACCCCTTAGGTAAGTTACCGCGTA